>MVZJ01000041.1 GCA_002069095.1 Bacteroidetes bacterium ADurb.BinA174
ACTTTTTTTATTGATTATATTTTTATGAAATGTTAATATAATTAATAGCAAATCAAAGCTTTTGAAATCCTTGGGTATAAATTTAAATTTAAGCCCTGTTGCTGATGTATCTACAAATCATTCCTATTGTTTTTCTTCATACTTATTGCACATATCTCTTAATTTTTCAATTACTTCATAATTTGCAGAAGCTTTGCCTGTCATGTCGGCTCTGATAAGTTCAAATATATCGTCAAGTCTTTCTGCCCCAACATTTTCTACAAATTTTTTTATTCCTTTTTCCTTTATAACTTTGGCTATATCCTTTATATAATGGTATCTTATTAAAATTGTTACATTCAGAATTAATTCCTCTTCATATCCAAGTCTTTGAAGAATTTTTTCACTTGCAAGAGCAGACTTTACATGATGCCCGTGAAAATGACCTCTTCCGTTTTCATCAACCGTAAAACAATCAGGCTTACTAATATCGTGCAAAAGAGCTGCCAATCTTAAATTAAGTTTCGGTTTAATTTCATCTACTACAGCCAATGTATGCTCTAATACATCCTTATCATGATAAGGTGTTTGTTGCTCAAAGCCTTTAAGCCTTAAAAGTTCAGGAAGTATATTGTTCATTTCACCGCTATCCATTAATTTATATATTCCTTCTGAGGGTATTTCACTTAACAATATTTCATTTAAAATTCTTTTATACATATTTCTCCTTTTATGAAACTTTTTCTAAAATTTTACGTCTAATTAATAATACGGCATAAAACGCTCACCCGTTGTTGTTTAGTGTGTACGGAAACAATTATATTACATTCGATTGTAATTGTAAAATATAATACTATTTATTTTATGTAAAATGGTATATAATCATACCAGAAGAGTCAGGAAGGTGATTTAATGAAACGAACTGTTAAAATAATTATAACCTCTTTTATAGTCTTAATTATTCTTACTCTTAATGTTTATGGTTTGTCTTTTGAAGCAAGCAATCATTATGAGCTTGAGAATATTATTCTTGAGCAAATGAGGGAGTATAATCCGGTTTTTAATATTAAATATACCGGCTCCTTGGACAATATTGAAGAAGTATTAAAAAGTATGATAGATAAGGATACTTATTTAAAATCTAACATAACGCGGGTGGATTGGGATATATCAGGCAACAAGACTGCAAGCAACATAAATGTAAGAGTTTCTTATATTATGACTAAGGAAGAAAGAATTGAAGCAGATAAAATGATTGACGAAATCTTGGCTGATATTATTAAACCTTACATGAATGACCACGAAAAGGTTAAAGCAGTTCATGATTACATAGTATTAAACGGTAAATATGATAACAACTCTTTATATTTTTCGGATTATGATTTGCTGACGAAAGGAACTTCAGTTTGCAACGGATATGCTCTTTTAACCTACAATATGCTTAACAAGCTTAATATTCCGGTTAATTTGGTATCCGGTACTTCCGCGGGAGAAGCTCATATTTGGAATATGGTCAAATTAGATGACTACTGGTTTCACTTAGATGTAACATGGAATGACCCGGTGTCAGACAGAGATGCAGTTTTTTACACATACTACATGCTAACGGAAAAAGAAATTTGTAAAGATCACGCAATTGATGCAAATTTGAAAATACCTAAATCAACCAAGGAATATTATGACTACCTTGTAGAATTATCCTATAACAAATTGTTGGTTGAAACAGGGCTTGATATGTATAATGAGGAGAATTTTGCTGCGGACGAATCTGAGTTAAAAAATTTACTGACTCGTAAAATTACACATCATCCTCTAATGATTACCGTAAGATTTGACAAGTCAATTTCTCAAGACAGTATAATTAATGCTATGTCTCAATTATATAAATACGATTATATATCCGTAATTAATTACAGTCTGATTGACAATGACAGTAAAGGCGAATGGAATATTTTAAATATATTTATTAAGTATAAAGAAACACCTGACAATATAACTTTAGACTTTGCAAGGAGTGTTTACAATACTGCAACGGAGGTAGACTATAACGTCTATGCCCAATATGGCAACAAAAAAATAAACATTACAAAGGATGTATATATTTATCCCTATGATACAAATAAAATAAATGTTTCAAAAGGAACTTTAAAATTCAAAGAGCCCGGAAACTACAACTTAACGTTTGAATACCAGGGACTTCGTGAAACAGTATCCATAACGGGATTAAATTCAAATGCATTTGAATACATTACTGATAAAAAACCGGACAATTACGTTAATGTTAAAGTTTATGACCAATATATAGATTTCAGTTCAATTAATCAGTGGCCTATTATAGAAAATGACAGGACTATGGTTCCATTAAGAGCCGTCTTTGAAGTATTAAACTGTAATGTCAAGTGGGAAGAATCTTCTAAGTCTGCAGTTGTTGAGCACGGCTCAACAAAAATAATTATACCTGCAAACTCTACCACGGCTTATATTAACGGCAAAGCTAATTCTTTGGACGTTCCTGCAAAAATAGTTAATGACCGCATAATGATACCCCTTAGATTTGTCAGCGAAGCTATTGAAAAAACAGTTATTTGGGATGATCCAAACAAAACAGTGCTGATTTATTAGGAGGTAGCAACATGCCTATTGATTTCGGATTTATGTATATTATTTATCCGATTATGTTTCTTTTAATAATAGGTGCCTTAATAATTCAATATTTTAAAAACAGAAGAGACAGATAACTGTCTCTTCTACTATGTTAATATGTCATAAATTCGCAACCTTGTTATTGCTATGAATAAGCTACCGTCATTATGAGAGCTTTAGCTCGAAGAATCTCATTTTTTAAACCTTGAGATCCTTCGCTTACGCTCAGGATGACATTATTTATTTTCTTAATACTTCAACTGCCTTTTGAAGCTGAGTATCCGTTTCATAAAAATCATATCCATAGCCTTCTGCATCTTCAGGTAACTGAATTTCAATATCCGGCTCGATTCCTACGCCATGAATGTTAATTCCTGCCGGTGTGAAGTATTCTGAAATTGTCATTTTAATTCCTTCACCATCATTTCCGAATCTTTGAACCTTCTGTACTATTCCTTTTCCAAATGTCTTTTGCCCTATTAAGACTGCCCTATTGGTATCCTTCATGGCTCCGGCCATAATTTCAGAAGCACTTGCACTTCCTTCATTTATTAATATAACAATAGGAATATCTTCCATCTTATCATCTGATTTAAAGTATTCGATTTCTCCTGCCTTTGTCTTAGTATAGGTTACTATACCTTCACCCATAAACATATCTGCTATTTCAACAGTGGTGCTAATCATTCCTCCCGGGTTAAACCTTAAGTCTATGACCAACCCTTTCAAACCTCTATTTTTTAAAGTCGAATATGCAGCTTTAAAATCCTTTGCTGTTTGCATGTCAAATGTTGTAACTCTGATATATCCAATATCATCGCCAAGCATTGCAGGCTTAACAGTTTTAATTCTTATTTTCTCCCTGTTAATAACTACATCTGAAATGTCTTGAGTTCCGTCAGAAGCAGCTCTTTGAATAGTTAATGTAACACTTGTACCCGGCTCACCTTTCATAACCTTTACAGCTGCATCAATTTGGTCTGCCGTATATTCGATACCGTTAATACGAGTAATTTTATCACCTGTTCTCAGTCCTGCCTTTTCTGCCGGAGTATCCTCAATAGGTGAAACAATAATTATTTTATTGTCATCACCTGCAGTTATATAAACTCCAATGCCTTCATATGACCCTTCCGTATCCTGCATTAAAGATTCAAATTCTTCCTTAGTCAAAAACTGTGTATATGGATCGCCTAAAGCTTTTAACGTTCCCTGTAACGCTCCTTCAAGCATTACTTCTTCATCAGCTTCATATAAGAACTCATTTTGTGCTATTTTCATTATACTTTCTTGTTTGGCGTACTTTTCAGATATTTTTTTCAATTGGCTATATTCATCTTTTGATAAAAATACCTTTTGTCCTATTTCAACCAATAACACATTCCCAAGTGTCAAGGTAAGAAAGGCTGTAACTAATACAACCGCAACTATTGTAAGAATATATTTCCTCTTCGATACCATATACTCACTCCCGCTATTAAAAATTAAGCTGAATTAAACGCTTATATTTATTTATATGCCTTCAATATTATTTTATCCTATAAAAATAATACAGCCTTACATACAAATGCTATTATAGCATAAATGCAAGCGAATTAATATATCTTTTTAGGGGATATTCCCTTTATGAGATCCTTCGCTTACGCTCAGGATGACAAGGCAAAGCTTACGTTCAGGATGCCGATACAGTAAAAAATATTTTAACAGTTATGAAACTTACTTATTTCTTCTATACATTTAGCACTGAATAATGTTGTATCCATGCCCACAGCTATATACAAAAATCCCTGCTCTGCGCGCTTTCTTGCAGTTTCTCCGTTTCCTGCAAAAATCCCCGCTATTTTATTGTATCGTTTTGTTACTTCAAGAACCTTCTCAGCCGCACTTTCAACTAATTCATGAGTTACCTGTCCCGTTACTCCCATTGATTGAGACATATCGTATGGTCCTAAGAATATAACATCTATTTCAGGAATTTTACATATTTCTTCGAGGTTATCCAAACATGTTTTAACTTAGGCTTGTTCGTTTCTATCAACCAACGTTTGGATGCAGAAACTATCAATATCGTGGCTGATGAATTTGGTTTTAAAACCGAGTTTGTAAGTGCCGACGTTGTAAATGCCATTAGCGAAGCTGAAGATAAAGAAGAAGATTTACAACCACGTTCGCCAATTGTTACCGTTATGGGACACGTTGACCACGGTAAAACATCGCTGCTCGACAGCATCCGCAACACCAACGTTATCGAAGGCGAAGCCGGAGGAATCACCCAACACATTGGCGCATACAACGTAAAATTGCCTGACGGCAGAAAAATTACGTTTTTAGATACGCCCGGCCACGAAGCATTTACCGCTATGCGCGCCCGCGGGGCAAAAGTTACGGACGTTGCCATCATCATTATAGCAGCCGACGATAACGTGATGCCGCAGACTGTTGAAGCCATCAATCACGCCGGAGCAGCCGGAGTTCCTATCGTTTTTGCTATCAATAAAGTGGACAAACCCAGCGCAAATCCCGAAAAAATAAAAGAACGCCTCGCCGAAATGAATTACCTTGTTGAAGATTGGGGTGGAAAATACCAATCGCAAGATATTTCTGCGAAAAAGGGAATCGGTATTAATGAATTGCTTGAAAAAGTATTGCTCGAAGCCGATTTATTGGAGCTTAAAGCCAATCCCAACCGCAAAGCATCGGGTTCTATCGTGGAATCATCGCTCGATAAAGGACGCGGTTACGTGGCAACCGTTTTGGTGGAAAACGGAACGCTCAGACAAGGCGATGTATTGCTGGCAGGTTCATTTTACGGCCGCGTAAAAGCGATGTTTAACGAACGAAACCAGAAAATTAACGAAGCAGGGCCGTCAGCGCCTGCATTGGTTCTCGGATTGAACGGTGCGCCCCAGGCAGGCGATACTTTCAATGTTATGGAAACCGATCAGGATGCCCGCAACGTTGCCGCACGGCGCGAACAATTACAGCGCGAACAATCGCTGCGTACGCAGAAAATGCTTACGCTCGACGATATCGGCCGCCGCATAGCCATCGGAAACTTCCAACAATTGAATATCATTGTGAAAGGCGACGTGGACGGTTCGGTAGAAGCGCTTTCCGACTCGCTCATCCGTCTTTCAACCGAAGAAATTCAGGTGAACGTAATTCACAAGGCCGTAGGCCAGATTTCGGAATCTGACGTTACGCTCGCTGCTGCATCAGACGGAATTATTATCGGGTTCCAGGTTCGTCCGTCGCTTGGAGCAAGGCGCGAAGCCGAAAAACAGGGTATCGATATCCGTTTGTACTCCATCATTTACGATGCTATTGAAGAAGTAAAAGCCGCTATGGAAGGTATGCTTTCGCCCGATATTAAAGAAGAAATTACGGGAAATGTTGAAGTACTCGATGTCTTCAAAATTACAAAAGTGGGAACCGTTGCCGGATCAATGGTTCGTGACGGAAAGATAAAACGCACCAATAAAATTCGTCTTATTCGGGATGGAATTGTTATCTTTACCGGCGAATTGGATTCGTTGAAACGATTTAAAGAAGATGTCCGAGAAGTTTTATCGGGATACGAATGCGGTATCAGTATCAAAAACTTCAACGATATAAAAGTAGGCGACATTATTGAAGCATACGAACAAATTGAAGTAAAGAAAACATTGTAACCCCATTCGGGAGACGGATTTCCAACTCCGTTACTAATAAACGAAGGCACAGCTTTCGTCTCCCGATTAGGGATAAAATATTAACCAGTTGACATTGTAATTTTATTTCCTTTACTTAGCCGCATCCTGCCGGAAGCGGGGTGCGGCTAAAACACACAAGGAAAAAATTACAATTGCCAACTTCGGGCGAAGCGATACTCTGTTCGAACCTAATCGTTCGTTTTGACGAGAAATCGCTTATCCCTCAATATTATCGCAATATAAAATAATGCGAGTTATAGTCTAACAGTCTAAAGTCTAACATCTAATAGTCTAAAAAAATGAACAGAACAAAGTTAATAAGCCTGAGTGTTCTACTATTTTTAATACTGAGTGTCAATCTTTCGGCTCAAAATGCGCAAGTAACTATTGCTTATGTGAATACGACCGAGCTACTGAGCGCTTTCCCGGCAAAGGAAGAGGCCACGCAAAAACTCATCGAGTTGAGCGAAAACTATAAAAAAGAACTCGAACTGATGCAAAACGAATACAACAAAAAATATTCGGATTACATCACGTATCAGAGTTCATTGGCCGAAAACATCAAATTGCGTAGAATGCAGGAGTTGACCGAATTGGAAAACAAGATACAGCAATTTATGCAGTTGGCGCAAAAAGATATCGAACAACAGGAAAAAGCAATGCTCGAACCGTTAAAAAAGCAAATTTCCAATGCTATTCGTCAGGTAGGAATAGAGCAACACTTCACGGTTATTTACGATCTTGCCAACCCGGGAATTGCTTTTGTAAATCCGGTGGCTGTTGATGCAAATCCACTAGTGAAGGAGAAACTGAATATAACTGACTAAACTTATTATCGTCACAACGTGTGATAAACGATACTGAAAAACAAAAAACGCCTATCGGCATTTTCGATTCCGGGTACGGTGGACTCACCGTGTTATCCGAAATTAAAGCGTTGTTGCCGCAATACGACTACATTTATTTAGGCGATAACGCACGTGCACCATACGGAAACCGTTCTTTCGAAATCGTTTACGAATTTACAAAAGATGCCGTCAAATGGTTTTTCGAGCAAAATTGCCATTTGGTCATTTTAGCTTGTAACACAGCATCGGCGAAAGCGTTGCGAAGCATTCAGCAAATAGATTTACCCCAAATAGATTCGTCGAAAAGAGTGCTGGGTGTCATTCGGCCTACGGTTGAGTTTGTTGCAAGTTTCACCAAAACCGGACATGTCGGAGTTTTCGGGACATCGGGAACCGTGAAATCTCAATCGTATGATATAGAAATCGCTAAATTACATCCGTACCTGAAAGTGTCGAGCGAAGCTTGCCCGATGTGGGTTCCGCTGGTGGAAAACAACGAATTCGATAAACCCGGCGCCGATTATTTTGTAAAACAACATATCAATAACTTGCTGGAAAAAGACAGTCAAATAGACACTATTATTTTGGGATGCACGCATTATCCACTGTTAATCAATAAAATAAAACAATTCTTGCCGGGAAATATTCAGGTAATTTCGCAAGGAAAATATGTAGCCGAGAGTTTAAAGGATTATCTTCATCGTCATCCCGAAATGGAACAAAAGTGTTCTAAAAATGGCACGGTGAAATATTATACTACCGATTTTCCTGAAAAATTTGTAGATTTGGCATCGTTATTTCTGAAAGAAAATATTGAAGCTCAAAAAATAAACATCGATTGAATTACTATTGAATTATTGTTTAATAGATTTCAATTATAAACGAACAAAGTATGTTGAACTGGTTTGATCTAATAATACTTATTTTCCTGCTTATCGCACTCATAAACGGATACAGGAAAGGATTAGTTATGATGCTTGTTGGGCTTGCCACCGTAATTCTCGCCGCAATTTTCGGCGGAAAGCTGGCTGTGAGAATTTTGCCTGAATTGCAAAAGCTATTCGATATTTCGCCGCAATTAGCTAATGTATTATCGTATGTAGCTGCATTTTTAGCTATCGCCATTGTTCTTGGAATAGTTGGTTTTGTTGTGCAAAAGATATTCGAATCCGTAAACCTTAACTTTGTCAACCGGATTCTGGGAAGTGTAGTTTCGATGGGAACAACTATGTTAATTCTCAGCATCTTGCTAAATCTTGTGCTGATGCTCGATTCCGAAGAAAGAATAATTAAACCCGAAGTGAAAGAAAAATCGTTTTTTTACGAACGGGTTCAAGTCGTTGTACCCGCTATTGTTCCCTATCTCGATAAAAGAGTATGGGAAGATTATGTTCCCGAAAAATACCGCAAACAAGTTGAAAGTTATAACAGTGAATCAGTTGAGCCCGGAGTCGGACAACCTATTGATTCTGCTTTTCAAAGAAAATATTTCGAAATCGATTCAATTTAAAACCTTATATCATGCTCATACACAAAGAGGGAAGAAAAACACTGTTAATAACAACCATCATTTTGGCATTAATTAATGGTTTCATGTTCTCTTTCTTTCCCGAAAGCGTTATCTCTTTTGTCATTTTATTTATTTCTGTTGTCCTGTTTGCTTTGATGATGAATTTTTTCAAAAAACCGAGCCGTGTTTACGAAGGTGACTTGCTGGATTATGTAAATGCGCCAACAGATGGAAAAATTGTGGTTATTGAGAAAGTTTTCGAAAAAAAATACTTTAATGAGGAACGAATACAAATTTCCATTTTTATGTCGTTTTTCAACGCTCACTCAAATTGGATCCCGGTAACCGGGAAGGTTGTACATTATTCGCACGAAAGGGGTAACTTTCATGCAGCTTACTTACCTAAATCAAGCCACGAAAACGAACACAGTGACATCATTATCGAAACGCCCGACGGACATCGGGTGCTAACACGGCAAATTGCCGGTGCGGTAGCCCGCCGCATTGTTACTTACGTGAAGGAAGGTGAGGATTATCATATCGGAGACCAATTGGGTTTTATTAAATTAGGTTCCAGAATGGATATTTTCTTGCCTGTTAACAGTGAAATTCTGGTTCAGATAGGCGACGAAGTTCGTGCTAATGAAACATTACTGGCACGGTTGCCACAACAACTAACTAAACGAACATGAAAAAACAGATTCCTAACATAATCACGCTTTTAAATCTGTTTTCGGGTTGCATTGCCATTGTCATGGCTTTTAGCGGAAATTTTTTAGCCGTAGTTATTTGGGTGACATTAGCAGCGGTTTTCGATTTCTTCGATGGATTAGCTGCACGCGCACTGGGAGTTTCCTCCCAAATAGGAGTAGAATTAGATTCGCTTGCCGATGTGGTTAGTTTCGGCGTTGCGCCGGCAACGGCTGTTTTCATTCTACTAAAGGAATTCACCCTTTTCCCTGGTTTTTTATCACCATTTCAGGAATATTTCCCATACACGGCGTTCATTATTTCTGTTTTCTCAGCCTACCGGCTCGCCAAATTCAATATCGACGACCGCCAAACCACTTCTTTTCTTGGGCTTCCCACACCCGCAAACGGATTGTTTTGGATAACATACGTTTATGGTACGCACTTGTTGGCAAGCAGCAACGGATTTTATTTCTATCTGACAATCGGATTCATTTTAATGCTCTCTTTACTAATGGTTTCGGAAATTCCTATGTTTTCGCTCAAAATCAAAAGACTTGTGCTTAAAGGAAATGAGAAGCAACTATTGCTTATTATTCTGATGATTGCTTTTGTTTTGTTCTGGGGAATTATAGGTGTCGCTTGGGGGATTTTGGCTTATATTGCTATTTCAGTTATAACAATGGGAAAGAAAAAAACCATTCGTTAATTTTTCAAAAGCATTGAAGTATATTTAGTTGCTTGTATTATCTTTACAAATATTTTATGAACTAAATGAATTGAAAATGGGATTTCTATTTAAAGTTTTACTCATATTTGCTGTTATTTACATGGCATTAAGTTTTTTGGGACGCATTCTTTTCGGAACGAAGCGTAAGCCGCAAGCCAGTCCGTACAGCCGAAATTCGCAACAACAGCAAAAAGAACCCGAGACTCAGGAAGACCGGATTCTCGATTATCAGAAAAAAAGTTTTGAAACTACCGACGCCGTCGATGTCGAGTTCGAAGAAATAAAACAGAAAGATTCAATGTGAAAATTATTTTCATAAGAACAGCCGCTTGACAAGTATCAAGCGGCTGTTTTGTATAAATAGATCTCCTTATAAAACAATTATTTTCCGAGCAACTTCAGTGCAAATGCATTCGCTTTCTCCCACTGTTCGGGATATGTCCAGTGGCCTGTTTCTTCGGCAAGGAAAAGCGTTTTCGGAGCAGTGATCACGTTATAGGCCGCATACATGGAAGTTGGAGGACAAGTCACATCGTTGTATCCCCACGAATAAAATCCGGGAACTTTCAGATGACGCGCAAAATTAACCACATCATAATATTTGCTCGTTTCAACTTTCTGCGGAATATTGTTGAACGAAAGATTTGCGGCATTGAAAAGATGAGGCCATCCACCCGCACGATTGTGCAGATAACCGGTTACATCGGAAATAGCGGGATAAAAAGCCACCAATCCTTTTATCCGATTGTCTAAAGCTGCGGTAACAATGGATAGAGCGCCGCCTTGGCTTCCACCCATCACCACAATGTTATTCCCATCAAATTCAGGTAAGCTGAAGATGAAATCCACCGCACGTACGCAACCCACGTAAACCCGCTTATAATAATAACGATCCTTGTCGTCCAGATTATAATTTTGATATCCATCGAGCGATGCCGTTCGGATATTATCGTACACCGATGCATCCATTGTTACCGGAATACCATGAATACCTATCTCAAGCGTAATTACACCCCTTTCCGCATTGCCCACATCGCCATAATAACCACGTACTCCCGCTCCGGGTACGCGTAAAAGGGCTGGATATTTTCCCTCAGCTTTGGGAACACATAAAATGCCGAACAAACGGGCACCCGGCTTGTAATTTTGGATGTTAACCTCATATACATTTACCTTTTCCGTGCAACGTTCGGGCAGTAATCGCATCTTTGCATCCAAGGGTATTTTTGCATTTGCAGCTTTTGCTTCATCCCAAAAACGGATAAAATCCTTCGGTTCATCCGTTGTCGGCTTAATTTGTTCCGGATTGAAAGCAGCTGTTGCCAATCCCATGTAATCTTTTCCCTCGTAAGTAGCCACTACTCTGCAACGTAAAAATCCTGCTTCTTTCATAGTTCCGCCATCGATGGTTACGGCTCCATTTTTCAATACTAAATTTTCTTTCTTTGCAGGGGGCATCATTTCAGGCCCTACTTCGTACCAAACCAATGCATTTTGCACAGGAATATTATTTTTGGTAACGGCTACATTGAATTTCACTTTTTCGTTGGGTTTATACAGCCAATCGCTCTTTTCGGGCGCTACGCTCACTTCTATCAATGTTTGTGCTGGTTGAGCCAAAAGACTTGAAACGAAAATGATACTGAAAACGATGAATACAACAATTTGTTTTGAATACTTTTTCATGTAATTTTTGATTTTGATGGTGTTGAATATTCGTATTGATTTTTTTACAAAGCAAATGTACTAAATTATGCCGAGTAAAATAATCGAACCCTAAACAAAAAAGACGAAAATTTCACCAATTCAGAAAGAAAGCGTATTTTTGTAGAAAATCAGGGAGTCGGAAATCAAGTATTCTATATCGTCAAAAATCCATTAGTTTAAAAATTTATTTGTCTTGATCCCTGGTTTCCTGCCTGTCGGCAAACAGGTTGATTCTCAAAGTCTAAATTTATCAATATTTACAATTTTATGAGAGATATTTTTGAAAGACTCAAAAGCGTCGATGGACCGTTAGAGCAATACCGCAGAAAAGCGGAAGGATATTTTATGTTCCCCGAATTGGAGGGTGAAATAGCTCCGAGAATGAAATTTCACGGAAAGGAAGTTATCACCTGGAGTTTAAACAACTACCTGGGACTTGCCAACCATCCCGAAGTTCGCAAAGCCGATGCAGAAGCTGCTGCACAGTGGGGAATGGCATATCCGATGGGTGCCCGAATGATGTCGGGACAAACAAAATACCACAGAGAATTAGAAGAGCGATTAGCTAAATTCGAGAAAAAAGAATCGGCTTACCTGCTTAACTACGGCTACCAGGGAATGGTTTCCATCATCGATTCGCTTTGTACACGCAACGATGTGATTGTGTACGACTCCGAATCACACGCGTGCATTATGGACGGAATTTTCCTCCACAAATCAAAAGGCGGTAAAAGTTTCGTATTTCCGCACAACGATATGGAGCGTGCCGATAAAATGCTTCGTTTCGCCACTAAACACGCCGAAGAAAATAATGGAGGAATCTTAGTTATTACGGAAGGAGTCTTCGGAATGTCGGGTGATTTAGGCTATTTACCCGGACTTGTAGAACTAAAGAAAAAATACAATTTCCGCTTATTGATTGACGATGCACACGGATTCGGCACAATGGGAAAAACCGGAGCCGGTGCAAGTGAACATTTCGATTTAATGGACGAAGTAGATATCTATTTTGCTACATTCGCCAAATCTATGGCGGGAATTGGTGCTTTCGTGGCATCGGAGAAAGCTATTGTTGATTCGCTGAAATACAATATGCGTTCGCAAATATTCGCAAAATCTTTGCCTATGCCCATGGTTATCGGTGCATTGAAACGATTGGATATCCTTCAAAATCAGCCCGAAATAAAGGAAAGACTTTGGACGATTGCCAAAGCCTTGCAAGAAGGATTGGTAAAAGAAGGATTCAATATCGGAAATACGCAATCGCCCGTTACACCCGTTTATTTCAGTGGCTCGGTACCCGAAGGAACAAATATCGTAATTGACTTGCGCGAAAACCACAACATATTCTGTTCTATCGTGGTTTATCCGGTTGTTCCTAAGGATGTTCTTATGCTACGCCTTATCCCTACCGCTTCGCACACGATGAAAGAAGTGGAAGAGACTATCGAAGTTTTCAAGAAAATAAAAGTTAACTTGGAAGCAGGAAAATATATGACAGACGAAATTAAATCAATGTCAATCCGATAAATTATTTAACTTTAAACAACATACGGAATGTTACGAATTAAAATCCAAAACAAATATTATTTGAAATGCACAGTCTGCTCTCATATCACACCCAATTTCTGGACGTGGTTTGAGCAGGAGCAACAATGTCCCAAATGCGGCAGCAAGCACTCCGAAGTGTGGTACAACAGAAGGTATCAACGTCTAAAACGCTTCACACAAGGAGAGCCCGAAAGTTTTTGGCGATATTTCCCCTATCTGCCCCTGTTGCGCCGCAGACACATCGTTTCAAAAAAAGAGGGTGCAATACCTATCGAGAAATGGAGTTTTTTGGAGGAATACGCCAAAACCAAATATGGTTTGGATATAGATGTTCACGTATGTCGTAACGATTTAAATGGCGGAACGGGAACATTTAAAGACATCGCGGCATCGTTGGCTGCAAGTATTTTCAAAGAAATAGGCATAAAGCAATATTGTATTGCCTCAACAGGAAACTCTGCAACGGCATACGCCAAGTACCTTTCCTTGGCGGGCGTAAACTGTTCCGTTTTCATGCCCGAAGATGCCATTGTTGCATCAGAAGCGACAATCAGCTCATACGGACAACAGGTTTTTCGCGTGATGGGCGATTATGCCAAAGCAAAAGAAATCGCGGCAGGCTATGCCGATATGCACAACATTCCCATGTCCACAGGAAATATCGACCCGATTAGAATTGAAGCTAAAAAAACAATGGTGTTCGAGTGGCTTCGACAGATGGATAAATTCCCCGATGTATATATTCAGGCTGTGAGCGGAGGAACGGGTCCTTTAGCGATAGATAAAGGCATTCGGGAGATAAAGCATGTTTACGAAGATTTGAAAAATCCCCGATTCCTCTTAGTGCAAACCGACGGTTGCGACCCGATGGTGCAAGCATGGGAAAAAGCGGAAGCCGCCGGATTCCCCGAAGGCTTTGAAAAGGATTATCCTATTATAGACAATCCTCGCACCGAAGTTCCGACATTGGCTACCGGAAATCCGGGAACCTATCCTATTTTAGCTAAGTTAGTGCAAAAATCGGGAGGAACTTTTCTCCGAATGAAAGAAAAAAATCTGGCTTCAGTAGGCAAGTTGGTGGCTTACGAGCAAAAGGTAATCCCCGGTCCTGCATCGGCTGTGTGTATCGCAGGCTTCTTTATCGCTTTGCAAAAAGGCCTCATAAAAAACGGTGAAACTGTTCTACTAAACACTGGTGAAGGTCCCAACAGAGCTCCACTTTTCTTGGAACAAATGATTTACACCACACGTAAAGTCAGAAACGTTGAGCAATGTAAACCACATGAAATAGAAAATTTCAGAGAGCAACTTTGGAATGAAGTAACACCTTAGAGGCTGTTTTAAAATAAATATTGAACAAAAAAAGCAGCAAGGTGTCTAAGAAGTGTCCAAATGCAAGGCTTTGAGATTAAGGACGAAGGAGCGTACTCAAAGTACATGACTGAATCCGAGCATCAAAAGAAACACAGGTTTGCTATATAATAAGATGTGTTTTATACTGAACTTAAATTCTATGACAACAGAATATTCTGATA
>MVZJ01000042.1 GCA_002069095.1 Bacteroidetes bacterium ADurb.BinA174
GAAGGCAAGCTCGATTCATACCTTATTGAAATTACACGCGACATTCTCGCATACAAAGATGAAGATGGCAGCCCATTGGTAGAAAAGATTTTAGACACTGCCGGACAAAAAGGTACCGGAAAATGGACTGCGGTTACAGCACTCGATTTGGGAATTCCGTTAACGCTTATCGGCGAATCGGTGTTCTCACGCTGCTTGTCGGCACAGAAGGATTTACGCGTAAAAGCATCGAAAGTAATTGAAGGAACAAAACCGCATTTCGAAGGAGATAAACAACAATTTATCGATGATTTAGAACAAGCTATTTACGCTTCAAAAATCGTTTCTTACGCGCAAGGCTATGATTTAATGATGGAAGCCGCAAAAGAATATAAGTGGAACCTCAACTACGGCGGTATCGCGTTAATGTGGCGCGGCGGTTGTATTATCCGTTCCGTATTCTTAGGAGATATCAAGAAAGCATTCGACAATAACCCGAAATTAGAAAATCTGTTGCTCGACCCATTCTTTAAAGAAAGTGTTGAAAAAGCACAGGAAAGCTGGCGCAGAGTATGTGCAACGGCTATTGCAAACGGTATTCCTGTTCCGGCAATGACATCGGCATTATCGTATTTCGATGGAATCCGAAGCGAACGATTACCGGCAAACTTGCTGCAAGCACAACGCGACTATTTCGGAGCGCATCAATACGAAAGAGTCGATAAAGCGCGCGGTCAATTTTTCCACACCGACTGGACAGGACGTGGCGGCGACACCGCATCAACAATGTACGAAGTATAACTTACCAACTTTGTCAAAGTTTTAAACTTTGACAAAGTTCTTATTTTATCGCAATGATTTATTACAAAGAAGGTTCTCCCACGCATAATTTCTCGCACGAAGATTTGCAAAACGGTTTGCGTGAGGCGCTTGATAAGTTGGGCGAAAAGCGAAAAGTGCTTGTTGTTCCGCCCGATTACACGCGTTTGCCGAGTCGTGCCGGAGAATTAACCGAAATGGCGTGGGAATATTACGGTGATAATCTAACTGATATTCTTCCCGCATTAGGAACACATACACCAATGACCGAGTGGCAAATCACCGATATGTTCGGCAAAATTCCGCACGAACTTTTTCGCGATCACGATTGGCGAAACGATGTAATAACGTTGGGACAAGTTCCGGCCGATTTTGTGAACAAGATAACCAACGGAAAAGTAAACTTCACTTGGCCCGCACAAGTGAATAAGTTGTTGATTGACGGCGATTTCGATTTAATTTTGTCCATTGGACAAGTTGTTCCGCACGAAGTGGTAGGAATGGCAAATTACAATAAAAATATTTTCGTGGGCGTGGGTGGCGCCGAAGCCATTAATAAAAGTCATTATGTGGGAGCTGTTTACGGAATGGAGCAAATGATGGGTCGTTCCGATACGCCTGTGCGCAAGTTGTTTAATTATGCATCGGAAAACTATGCGAATCATCTTCCCATTGTTTATGTGCTTACAGTTGTGGGCGTGAACGAAGCAGGAAAACAACAAACCTACGGACTGTTTATCGGTGATGATTTCGATGTGTTCAACGAAGCGGCAAAGCTATCGCTTGAAGTAAATTTTAAAATGCTTGAGGAACCACTCAAAAAAGTAATTGTTTGGCTCGACCCAACAGAATTTAAGAGTACGTGGCTTGGCAATAAATCAATTTATCGAACCCGAATGGCAATTGCCGACGACGGCGAATTAATTGTTTTAGCTCCCGCCCTGCAAGAGTTTGGCGAAGATAAGGAAATTGACCGTTTAATTCGCAAATACGGCTATTTCGGTACGCCACATACGTTAAAGGCTGTAGAAGAAAACGAAGAGCTACGCGATAACCTGAGTGCCGCGGCGCATTTAATTCACGGTTCATCCGAAGGACGATTTTCGATTACATATTGTCCAGGAAAAGGCGAAGAAAATTTATCGAAAGAAGAAATCGAAAGTGTTGGTTTTCAATATGCCGATATCGATGAAATAATGGAAAAATACAACTTTCACCAACTGAAAGAAGGATTTAACACGATGCCAAACGGAGAGGAAATTTATTATATTTCGAGTCCGGCATTGGGTTTGTGGGCGCATCGGGATAGATTTGAATACTGAAATATGAGCCGGCTCCGAAAAGTTTTTTAACCACATAGACACATAGTTGAAGTGGTTAAAAAATCATTATTGACCGATTAAAAAAATTGTCCGTAGGACAACTCCTTGAATAACCCTCAGATTTATCTGGGGGGAACGGGAAATACAACTTTACGAAACTCTGTAGGAGTTTCCCTAAACCTAATTTGGGAAACACTTACAGTGTTTAAGTGGATTTTATATTTAATTCCCCCAATAATAATTGGGGGTTATGTACAGGGAACTTCTACGAAGTTCAAAAAGTACCCATGGAAGTTGTCTAAACATCCAAACATACTAATTGTTAATGACTTACAAGATGAATGATTGTTGTAGCCAGTTAGTAGTGAAAAAAATATATATCTGTTTATTAGATAGATAAAGATAGAACAGATAGAGAAAATATTCGATTTTCGTGAAAATGGACTTTCCGAAGAAGATTCAAGTAATTTATTAAAACAAAATATATCAATGAGAAAAACTATTTTAATTTTATCTGCAATGATGATAGTAATTTCTTCATCGGCGCAAGAGCCGAAATGGCAAGACTTGTTTAACGGCAAAAACCTGAAAGGTTGGACAAAACTGAACGGAACTGCCGATTATAAAGTTATTAACAAAGAAATTATTGGGACTTCGAAAATGAACACACCCAACACATTTTTGGCGACCAAAAAAATGTATGATGACTTTATCCTCGAATTCGAGTTTAAAGTGAACGACGGACTCAATTCAGGAGTTCAATTCAGAAGCAACAGTCTAAAAGAGTATCAGGATGGGCGAGTGCACGGTTATCAGTTTGAGATAGACCCTTCGGAAAGAGCTTGGACAGGAGGCGTTTACGACGAAGCGCGTCGCGGCTGGCTCTATCCGCTCACTTACAATCCGAAAGGACAAAAAGCTTTTAAAAATAACGAATGGAACAAAGCACGTATCGAAGCTATCGGAAACTCAATTCGTACGTGGGTAAACGGAGTTGCTTGCACTAACCTTTTAGACGATGTAACAAAATCGGGTTTTATCGCTTTGCAAGTTCACTCAATTCACGATCAGTCATTGGAAGGGAAAACCGTTTCCTGGCGAAATATCCGCATTTTGACAGAAGAGCTGAATAAGTATAAAACGCCGGAAAATATGGACGAAATTAAACAAATCAACTCAATTGCCAACACCATTTCGGAGCGTGAAGCACGCGAAGGTTGGAAGCTATTGTGGGATGGAAAAACTACCAATGGCTGGCGTGGAGCCAAGTTGGACGGATTTCCCGAAAAAGGATGGAGCATTGAAAACGGTGTGCTGAAAGTTCATAAAAGCGACGGTGGAGAATCTACCAACGGTGGCGATATCGTAACAACGCGTCCGTACAAAAACTTTATGCTGAAAGTAGATTTCAAAATTACCGAAGGAGCCAACAGCGGCATCAAATATTTTGTGGACACCAATTTAAATAAAGGAGCAGGCTCCGCTATCGGTTGTGAATTCCAGATTTTGGATGACAAAAAACATCCCGATGCCAAATTGGGCGTAAATAGCAACCGCACACTCGGATCACTTTACGATTTAATTCCTGCCCCTGCCGACAAACCGTTCCGTCCCGGATTTTTCAACACGGCAATGGTGGTTGTAAAAGGAAATCACGTTGAACATTGGCTCAATGGTGTGAAAATTGTGGAATACGAACGCAACAACCAAATGTGGAATGCACTGGTAGATTACAGCAAGTATAAAGATTGGCCTAATTTCGGAAACGCAGAAGAGGGGTTGCTTTTATTGCAGGATCACGGCGATGAAGTTTGGTTTCAAAACATAAAAATTAAAGAATTAGATTGATTCTTTATCATCAATAATAGCATTATTATGGACAGACGAATTTTTTTGAAGAAATCTGCCGTAACAGCCACCGGTTTGGGCCTTACTCCGTTGATGGGAAAGTCCTATTCATCCGTTTTCGGCCAATCGTCGCCCGGGAACAAAATCAAAATCGGTCTCATTGGTTGTCGTAATCAAGGTTGGGCTAACTTGAGAACCTTCCTTCAATATCCGGGAACCGAGTGCGTTTCCTTGTGCGATATAGACGACCAGTGGTTGTATCAACGTGCTGCCGATATTGAGAAAGAAACCGGGAAAAAACCTCCTCAATTGGTGAAAGATTGGCGAAAGGTGATCGATAACAAAGACGTAGATATGGTAATTATCGGTACTCCCGACCACTGGCACTGCCTGCAATTAGTGGCAGCTTGCGAAGCCGGAAAAGATTCCTTTGTGGAAAAGCCTTTAGCCAACACTATCGAGGAGTGCGATTTGATGGTGAAAGCTACCCGAAAATACAACAGAATTGTACAAGTTGGGCAATGGCAACGGAGCGATCCCCACTGGAACGAGGCGGCTGCATACGTGCAAAGCGGAAAACTTGGTCGTGTTAGAACCGTAAAAGTTTGGGCGTACCAAACCAGTAAGTACACCTTACCAGTGGTTCCCGATTCAGCACCTCCTGCTGGAGTGGATTACAATATGTGGTTAGGGCCTGCACCGAAACGAAATTACAATCAGAACAGGTTTCACTATAACTTCCGTTTCTTCTGGGATTATGCCGGCGGATTGATGGCCGACTGGGGAGTGCATTTGCTCGACTACGCCATGAAAGCGATGAACGTGGGCTTACCCTCGTACATTTATGGTGCCGGAGGCAAGTATGGCTACCCTAACGATGCCATGGAGACGCCCGATACGCTTATGGTCACTTATAAGTACCCCGACTTCAACATTATCTGGGATCATGCCTGCGGCATTGGAAACGGATTGTTCGACCTTCGCGAAGGAGTTGCTTTCTTCGGAGAGAACGGCACGTTAATCCTTACTCGCCAAGGTTGGGAAGTAATGCCTGAACAAGCCGTTAACAGCCGTAATTTCCCGTATTGCTACCCGTGCGATAATGAGAGAAAGCCCAACACTCCCCGAATGGAAACAGTTGAAAAGAAATTAGGCGGTGGAAAAGGGTTATATTTACATGTCGGCAACATGCTGGAATGCATGAAATCGCGCAAATTACCCAATGCCGATATCGCTATTGGAGCGGAAGTGGCTAAATTAAGTCATTTGGGAAATATCTCCAGCCGTGTAGGTTCGGCACTGAATTGGGATAATGAAACGGGGACTTTCGATCACCTCGAAGCCAACCGTCTGATCAAGGCCAATTACAGAGAACCCTGGAAATTGCCTAAACTTTAAAAAAGAAAATTGTTAAAATATATCGGATAAGTTAAAGGAAGATGACTATCAATTGTGGTAATCATCTTCCGTATGTTTTATTATGTTCACAAAAATCTCCATAAGTTTTATGGAGTTATAAATTTTTTTCCAGTAAAATTCAATGAGAATACGAATTTGTCTTTTTATACCTTTTGTCCTAATAGCATTTTGCATTTATGCACAAAACAAACCAACCGGTTTGATGACAGACCTGTTAAAGAATACCGATAAAATTTTTGTCGGGGGTTATCCTTCTTCAATCGAACAAAAAGATATCGATTCAGCGATTGAGCCCGTTCAAACGGCAAAAATCCTGTCGGAGTACCCAATGTTTAGCTGGATTGTTCCCGATAACGATAAAAATACCATACAATCTTCGTACAGGATAATTGTATCGGATTCTTTACACTTGGCTCAAAAAAGTTTGGGAAACATTTGGGATAGTGGAACGGTAAATTCTGCTAAGTCCGTTTCTGTCACATATAATGGAAACCCTCTGCAACCTAATAAGTTGTACTATTGGAGGGTTAAGGTTGCAACCAATAACGATGGAGAAAGCGAATGGTCCGAAATTAAGTCTTTCAGGACAGGAGATGAATTAAAACCCTATCAATATTCGAGTGAAATACTTGTTAAATCTGCTGAAAATCCAGTTAAGTATTCAAACAAGGATGATATTCATCTTCTTGATTTTGGAAAAGCATCTTTTGGTCAACTGCTTGTCAGACTGACATCGGAAACCGGAAATGATACGGTTATCGTAAACCTTGGTGAGAAAGTAAAGGATGGGCGCATAGATGCTCAGCCCGGAGGGACTATTCGTCATCAAACACACAAACTTACTTTGCTGAAAGGGACTCATCTCTACAGGATAAAAATACACAAAGACAGGCGAAACACGCTGGATGTTGCCGTAAAAATGCCCGATTATATAGGGGAAGTTGTTCCTTTTCGTTATGCGGAAGTGCTGAATTACAGCAGAAAATTAGAAAAAGCGGATGTTATAAGAGAATCTGTGCACTATCCTTTCGATGAGTCGGCATCCTATTTTCACAGTGATAATGATATCCTGAATCAAATCTGGGAAATGTGTAAGTACACGATGAAAGCAACGTCTTTCACTGGCGTTTATGTGGATGGCGATAGAGAACGTATTCCGTACGAAGCAGATATAATCATTAATCAACTAAGCCATTACGGGGTTGACAGAGAGTATTCCATTGCTCGAAAATCGTTGGAACATATTCTTGAAAAACCAACCTGGCCTACCGAATGGATTTTGCAGGCAATTCTCATTGCTTGGCATGACTACATGTACACGGGCGACTATCGGTCATTAGAAAAAAGTTACAAGTTGCTCAACAACCGATCGTTGATGCAGCTAAAAACCGATAATGGACTAATTTCAACTACCACCGGTTTACAAACAGCCGATTTTCTGAAATCCATCAATTTCAAGGAGCCAATTAAAGACATTGTCGATTGGCCAAGTGGAGAAAGAGACGGATTTGTTTTTTGCGACTATAATTCCGTTGTAAACGCATTTTACTACGAAGCGTTAAAAATAATGGAGCAGATTGCGTTGGTATTGGACAAAAAAGAAGATGCATTACTTTATGCCAAAGCTCACAAAGATGTTTATAAAATATTCAACGACATTTTTTTCGATCCCAAACAGAAATTATATGTCGATGGTGATACCACCAACCACGCATCGTTACATTCCAATATGTTTGCTTACGCTTTCGGGTTAGTTCCTCAGAAATTTTCCTTTGGAGTACAGGATTTTATCAAATCGAGGGAGATGGCCTGCAGTGTTTACGGCGCTCAATTCTTAATGGATGTGTTGTACGACAGTGGAAACGGAGAATATGCCGAAAAGTTGTTAATATCAACCGATGAAAGAAGTTGGTACAATATGATCCGAGCCGGCTCAACCGTAGCGTTGGAAGCATGGGACATTAAATACAAACCCAATCTCGACTGGAATCATGCATGGGGAGCTGTTCCGGCAAATACTATTGCCCGACATATTATTGGCGTAAAACCATCATCTCCCGGATTTGAAAACGTCGTTATAAAACCTCGTATTTACAGCCTGAAATCCGTGGAATCTGCTATTCCTACAATTCGGGGAAATATCTCTCTTACTTACAAGAAAATTAACGATGATGAGTATTTGTTGTCCCTAGAAATTCCTTCCAATACACAAGCGGATATGTTTTTACCGGTTAAAATAAATAAGCGATTAAATCAGCTTTTTTTGGATGGGAAAAAAATAAATGTTGCCAAAGGTAAAAAGGAACCCGAACACGTGTATGTTGGGAAAATGGGTTCGGGTAAATATGAGTTTCGGGTAATGCTGAAAAATAGGTAAAATGCAGTAATTAATTAATAAACACCTGTTTACAAATTTATAAAAAACTTTGAATGGTTTTTGATAATTAAGATTTTTTCTTCTCTATTGTATCAATTTTAATATTAATCGGGGACACCGTATAAAACAACGGCATCCCCAATAATCTTTATTCTTTGTTCATTGCTCTTTGTTCTAACTAATACCCAAACAACTCCTCTTGTGATATGCGTTGAATAGGACCGTATTTTTCAAGCGCTTTCAGATCCAAATCGGCTTCTTTACCCAATATATAATAGGTGTACGTACGGTTTTTCACCCATTCTTCCTGAAATGCCTTTATGTCGGCAAGCGTCATGGAGGGCACTTTTTCAAAAACATCTTTACGTCTGTCCACTTTTAAGCCAAGATCTTGTGCATATATGTAATTCCACAGCACATTTTCTTTGATGATGCGGTTGGTGCGCAAACGAGTAATCAGCCCTTCTTTAGCCAGTTTAAACGCATTTTCCGATAATGGCATATCCGTCAAAATAGACTGGAATGCCTGTAATGCATCGTTCATTTTGTCGTTTTGTGTGGCAATAAAAGTACGCATCGTGTACGGAAATTCCAGTTTCGATGGAGGATTCAGATATGCGTTTGCCGAATAAGCCAATCCGCGCGCTTCGCGCATTTCCTGAAATACGATGGCATTCATGCTTCCACCGAAATACTCGTTGTACAATTCGCGCGTTGCTTCAATTTTCGGATCAAAAAAGCGACCGTCGTTGGAAGTCATTCCTAAGTAAATTTGTTTAGCATCATATTCTGCAAGAAGAACTTTGTTCTCTTTGGTTTCCACTTGCTTGAAGTTATCGGTTTTAGGAACCGGTTTCAATTCAGCAGGAACTTTGTGCAGCGAATTGAGTGTGGATAACAGTTTTTGTTCGTTATCGGGGCCGTAATACATAATGCGGTGTTCGAAGTAGTTGAGGTTTTTAATGCGAGTTGTCAATTCCTGCGGATCCATTGATTTGAGTTCGGCTTCCGACAAAATGTTGTTGTCGGGGGAATCGGGACCCCAAATTGCATATTGGATTAACTTGTTGAAGTTGGCACTTTGATTGAGTTTTGCATCAGTACGTTTTTTCAGGATATCTGCCGTCAGGTTGGCAAAGGCTTCTTTATTCACCTGTGGGTCAGTCAGCAACTCTTCGAAAAGGGCGAGGGCTTTGTTCATATTTTCAGCCAAACCTTCTAAAGTAATATACACTCTGTCGGTTCCGGGGAAAACGTTGAAAGAGCAAGCCAGATTGTAAAATTCGCTTTTAATCTGTGCCGGCGATTTTTTTGATGTGCCCAGATAAGTCAGGTAATTGAAAGCCGTTCCCAATGCTTTATCGTGATTATTCCCCATATCGAAAACATAAATCAGGCTGAATACACCGTTGGTCACGTTTTGTTTGTAAAGTACCGGTATATCGGATTTGGCTTTCAGGATTTTCATGTCTTTATCGAAATCGAGAAAGACAGGTTCAATTGGTGTAACTTTGTCATTTTGAATTTCCTTTACAAATTCACTACTTACATCGCGATTGGTGGCGATGGGTGTAATTTGTGGTTTGTCGATTTTTAATTCCGTCGGGTCTTTTCCTTCCCGTTTATAAATTACAGCATAATTGTTCCCGAATTTTTCATTGGCGAAATCCATAATTTGTTTTTTGGTAATTTTTGCTATACGGTCTATTCGGGTAACTTCGTTTGCCCAGTCAGTTCCGTTGATGAATGAATTTACAAACCAGTTGGCGCGAGCTGAATTATTTTCAATCCGATACATTTCGCTTAATTTCATGTTGTTGATGGAAGCGGTTATCAATTCCTGCGAGAAATCACCTTTTTTCAGTTTTTCAACTTCTCCCAGCAGCAAATCTCTTACTTGTTCAAGCGTTTGCCCTTCCTTAGGTGTTGCAGACATTACAAACGCGCAGTAATCGGCCATGCTGTATGCTCCGGAATATGCCGAAAGAACTTTTTGCTCTTGTAACAGGTTTAAGTCGATTAATCCAGCCTGCCCGTTATTCATAATTAAGCTGATGATATCAAGCATGTCTTTGTCGGGCGTAGCCCACCCTCCCACTCTCCAACCAAGTGATACGTTTGCCGCTTCCAGTCCTAATACCTCCTCTTCAATCGGTTTTGTTATGGGTTGTTCAGTAGTTGTGGGCAAAGCAGGTAAGTTTGGATTAGGTTTCATTTCACCGAAATATTTGTCGATGATTTTTATCATTTCATCGGGATCAAAATCTCCCGCTACACAAACTGCCATGTTATTAGGCACATAGTAGGTCTTATAGTAATTCTTAATATTGATGATCGATGGGTTTTTCAAGTGTTCTTGTGTTCCTAGAACGGTTTGCTTTCCATATGGATGATGCGGAAAAAGCGATGCGAGCATCTTTTCGTTGGCTTTTCTGCTGTCGCGGGTGAGCGACATGTTTTTTTCTTCGTAAACCGTTTCAAGCTCCGTGTGGAAGCCGCGAATTACGTTGTTCTGAAAACGATCGGACTGTATTTTAGCCCAGTTTTCGATTTGGTTCGATGGGATGTTTTCCGTGTAAACCGTCATATCGAAACCCGTATAGGCATTGGTTCCCGTTGCTCCGATAGCTTTCATCAACTTATCGTATTCGTTCGGTATTGCCAGTTTTGATGCTACATACGATATACTGTCAATTTCTTTGTAAATGGCTTTACGTTTTGCATTGTCTTCCGTATTCCGGTAAATTTCGAACAGGCGTTCTATCTCTTTCAACAATGGCTCTTCTTGTGTATAACTCTGGGTTCCGAATTTCTTCGTGCCCTTAAACATCAAATGTTCAAAATAATGAGCTAGGCCGGTAGTTTCAGATGGATCGTTTTTCCCTCCCACACGTACAGCAATGTAGGTTTGTATGCGAGGAGTTTCGGGATTGACGCTCATGTAAACTTTTAATCCGTTGTTTAACGTGTAAATACGTGCATTGATCGGATCATTGAGTACTGTCTTGTAATTCAGATTACTGCTCTGAGAAAATACGCTTGTGGAAATAATAGCGATTAAGACAACAACTGCAAATGTGATAATTTTTTTCATAAGTTACAATTTATAAATGCTACATTGTATTTTTTTGATAAAACTACGATAATATCGTACAAAGATAGTGTAATTTCAATATATTCAAGCAAAAAATGCTTCAATATTCCACGTTTAATAATATTTAACCAGACACTTTAATCGTTTGTTTAAATCTTTTGTAGTTTTGATACATCTAATAATCTAAATTCTGAACTTTGTAACTTCAAAAACTGAAAAGCATGAAAAAATCTGTTCTGTTTTTTTGTTTATTATCAGCATTTTCGATAAGCGTGTCAGCACAAAAAGTGACTATAAACATTACCGGTATAAAGGAAATAAAAGGTAATATTTTGATCGGAATTTATGACAGTCCCGTGAATTTTGCGAAAGAGGGAAGTCAGATTAAACTGATTTCAGTACCTGCCGATTCTAAAACGGTAAGCGTTACGATAACCGACTTAAAAGAAGGCAAATATGCTTTTACCATTCTTCACGACAAGAATGCCAACGGAAAATGCGATTTTAATTTGCTGGGAATTCCGAAAGAAAGCATCGGTTTTTCCAATAACGTAAAACCCAAACTAAAAGTCCCATCGTTTAATGACGTAAAAGTAAATGTTAAAGATAGTCTTACGTTGAATATTAAACTGTTCAATTTTTGAAAGATAAAACACATTTATCGGGTTTTCTTATTTAGAATAAGAAAAAATTAAAATACAGGATAAATCAAATTTGATTTATCCTGTATTTTTTTGTTCATTTGTATAGTTTTCAGAATATTATATGAAAACTCTTTCATAGGTTCATATTCAGGTTCAGGAGAATTTATTTATAAATGTATGTTGAATAAAATAATTCGATTTAGCGTCAAGCACAAATTAATTATCATACTTTTCACCATCACGATTATCGGTTTCGGTACATTTGCGTTGCTAAATTTATCGGTAGGCGCGGTTCCCGACATTACCAACAATCAGGTGCAGGTGATAACGACATCTACCAATCTGGCAACGCAGGATGTTGAACAATATATCACTATGCCTGTGGAATTGGCCATGGCCAATTTGCCCGGTGTGCACGAGATACGTTCCGTATCGAAATTCGGTTTGTCGGTCGTAACCATAGTTTTTGATGAAAAACTGGGAACTTATCTGCCAAGACAGCTTATTGCCGAAAAAATATCGGAAGCATCAGAAAACATTCCGCAAGGTTTCGGCACGCCCACGATGGGCCCCGTAACTACGGGTTTAGGCGAAATTTACCAATACATTCTCGATGAAGAACCTGGCTACGAAAACCGTTACTCCATAACCGATTTGCGCACTATTCAGGATTGGATTGTGAAAAGACAATTGTCGGGAATTCCCGGCGTTGTAGAGGTGAATACGTGGGGTGGTTTTCTCAAGCAATATGAAATTGCCGTTAATCCTGAATTGATTCGAAGTCAAGGAATTACCTTGATAGAAGTTTTCGAGGCCATTGACAATAACAACAATATAACCGGCGGTTCCTACATCGAAAAAGACAATCAAAGTTACTTTATTCGCGGCGACGGAGCGATAAAATCGCTGGATGATATTCGAAATATCGTGATTAAAAACCGAAACGGAATTCCGGTGCTTATCGGTGATATTGCCGTGGTGCAGTTCGGGCACGCAAACCGTTTTGGCGCTATTACTGCAAACGGACAGGGCGAAAAAGTGATGGGCCAAATTATGATGCTCAAGAACGCAGATTCGAAAAAAGTAATTAAAGCGGTACACAAAAGAGTAGCGGAAGTACAAAAATCTCTTCCCGAAGGGATTTTCATTAATCCCATTGTTGATCGCAGCGAACTTATCGGACGTACCACGATGACCGTTTTCGAAAACCTGCTTTTCGGCTGTATCATCGTAATTCTGGTTGTACTGGCCATTCTTGGAAATTTTCGCACAGCGATGATTATCGCGTCGATAATTCCTTTGTCGTTGTTATTTACGTTGTCCTTAATGTATATTTTCGGCATCGATGCCAACCTGATGAGTTTGGGTGCACTCGACTTCGGGATCATCATAGACGGCGGGGTAATCATTGCCGAATTTATCGCGCTCAATCTCAACAATCACTACGCTGATGCGAACAAACTTCACGGGCAGGAAAGAAAGAACTACATCGATGAGATTACCATAAAAGGAGCGTCTAAGATGATGAATTCGGCCATTTTCGGGCAAATCATCATCCTGATTGTTTTCGTACCGATTATATCGCTCACCGGTGTAGAAGGGAAAATGTTCCGACCGATGGCTCTCACGTTTTCTTTTGCGGTAATAGGTGCTTCGATACTGGGAATGACGTGGTTGCCCGTTGCATCCGCGCTGTTTATGAAACCAAAAGAAGACGGTGAGAAAAAAGCTTCCAAGCTGATGAAGTTGGCTTACATAACCTACAAACCGTCTATTGAATGGGCATGCGGACACAAAAAAACAATAGTCATTGGTGCAATTGTAATGCTGGTGGGCGCATTGTTCATTTTTAACAGACTTGGTGCAGAATTCACGCCCACGCTCGATGAAGGCGATTTTGTGATTCAGCCCGTCTTGAAAACTGGGACATCGCTAAAAAAGACTATTGAGATGACCACGCAAATGGAAGCCATTTTGACAAAGGAATTTGTGGAAGTAGATCAGGTGGTAAGCCGTATCGGCGCCGCCGAAGTTCCCACCGACCCGATGTCGATGGAGGAAATCGATATGATTATCAAGCTTCGTCCGAAAAAAGAATGGAAAAACGCCAGAAGTAAAGGAGAACTTGCCGATAAGTTCAAGGAAGCACTTTCGGTTTTCCCGGGAATCGAATACGAGTTTACACAACCTATCGAAATGCGTTTCAACGAGTTGGTTACCGGTGTACGGTCGGATATCGCCGTGAAAATTTTCGGAGAAGATTTGGATTATTTAGCCGAAAAAGCTAACGAAATTGCCGCTCAAGCGCGTACCGTTGAAGGCGCTGCCGATGTTATTGTTGAAAAAACCGTAGGTTTGCCGCAAATGCGGGTAACGTATAATCGCGAAAAACTGGCCTATTACGGCGTTTCCATTGCGTCGCTCAATCAATACCTGTCGATGGCTTTCGGCGGACAAATTTCGGGAACGGTTTTCGAGCAAGAACGCAGTTTTGATTTAGCAGTTCGTTTTCTGGAAGATTTCAGGCAGGATATCGATAATATCCGGCAAATGTACGTGAATCTTCCCGATGGAAATCAGGTGCGCTTGAACGAGTTGGCACAAATTGAATATTCTTCGGGCCCGGCAAAAATATCGCGCGACAACACGCACCGCCGTGTGGTGGTGAGTGTGAATGTGCGAAACCGCGATTTGCAATCGGTAGTGCAAGATATTCAGCAAAAAGTGCAGGAAAATGTAGATTTACAATCGGGATATTACGTGGATTACGGCGGCCAGTATCAGAATCTCAAGAATGCTTCCACCCGGTTGATGATAATTGTACCCATAGCGCTTGCGCTAATATTTTTGTTGTTGAATTTCGCTTTCAATTCGTTAAAAGAAACGATAATTATTTTCTCGGCTATTCCGCTTTCCATCGTCGGAGGTGTTTTGCTGTTGTGGATCAGGGGAATGCCGTTCAGTATTTCGGCCGGAGTCGGATTTATTGCGTTGTTCGGTGTTGCCGTGCTCAACGGAATAGTGCTGATTGAACATTTTAAAGAATTACGCCACAAAAACGGAGGTGTGAATATGCACGATATAATTGTACAGGGTTCAATAGACAGGCTTCGTCCGGTGGTTCTCACGGCGGC
>MVZJ01000043.1 GCA_002069095.1 Bacteroidetes bacterium ADurb.BinA174
ATCAAATATCAAAGAAAAAAACAAAAAAAAAAGAGGCTGCCTTTACTTTTGAGACAGCCCCTTTTTGTTTTAAGAATAGTTAAACCAAACTAGCTGTCGAAATAAATATTGAAATTATAATCCAGGGAGTCTTGTTATGAACTTATATTTTGTCATTTTTTTCTTATTTTTGTCCTTTCTATAAACCAATATGTAAAATTTAATCAGTAAAAACACATAAACATCAGAGAGCTATGAGAAAATTAGTTTTTTTATTCATTTTAGTGATAGGTATTGTTGCTTGTACTAATAAAGGCATAATGACAGTTGACGTGAAGCCGAACACTGGCGAAAATATTTCAGCCATTGTAGGTGAGTTAATAGCAGAACTTGAAGCACGTCAAGACACTTCACATCTGACTGTAATATTTCCGAAAGGAACATATCATTTTTACGAGGAAGGCACATTTACCAAGGAGTATTATATTTCCAATCACGACCAAACCAATCCGAAAGCGGTTGCCTTCGCGCTTGAAAATCTAAAGAATGTAACCATCGACGGACAAGGTTCGGAATTTATTTTTCACGGTAGAATGGTTCCCTTCTCTATCCTAAACTCTCAAAATATTATGCTTAAAAACTTCTCGATTGATTTTGAAATTCCTGCTTTTCGTCAATTAACTATTCTCTTGGTTAATAAAGAGAATGGCGAGGTCGAAGTTGAGATATCTCCGGCAGGACATCACAGAGTGGATGAAGGCAACAAATTGATTGCCGTGAGCGAAGGATACGAAAATCCGCTGTTTGTGTCGATGGGATTTCGGGAGGATAGAAGACTTACCTATCAACGTGGAGACATTAGTTTCGATGCTCAAAAAATAGAGACTATCGGCGACGATAAACTTAAAATTTTCGGTTGGAGTCAAACCACCCAAGTTACCGAAGGCGAGCGTTATGCACTGCGTTCCTATCATCGCCCCACACCGGGTATATTTTTAAGTGAATCTTCCGATATAACCATAGAAAACGTAACGCTGCATTATGCCGAAGGTATGGGATTGTTAGCACAAATGAGCGAGAATATTATGCTCGATGGTTTTAATGTTTGTTTGCGTGGCGAAGAAGACCCGCGATACTACACAACACAAGCCGATGCTACGCACTTTTCGGCATGTAAAGGAGTAATCGTTTCTAAAAACGGACTTTACGAAGGAATGGCGGATGATGCCATTAATGTACACGGAACTTATCTGCGTGTAATCAAACGCGTAAATGACAATACATTGCAAGCCCGATATATGCATCCGCAAGCGTGGGGATTCCTTTGGGGCGAACCGGGCGACAGCGTACAATTTGTGGAAAGCGAAAAGATGGAGTTGGTGGGAGATGCTTTCGTTACAACCATAAAAGAGATAAAAGCGATTGATAAACCCACCGAATTTGGTGCGAAAGAGTTTGAAATAACCTTTGCCGATGCGTTACCAAGCGAAATTTCGGAAACCGGAAAATTCGGTATCGAAAACCTGACCTGGACACCCGAAGTGATTTTCTCGGATAATACCATTCGTAATAATCGTGCGCGCGGTGCTTTATTTAGCACACCCAAACGGGTAGTTTGCGAAAACAATATTTTCGACCATACGCACGGAACGGCAATCTTACTGTGTGGCGACTGCAACGGCTGGTACGAAACCGGAGCATGTAAAGATGTTGCTATTCGCAACAACCAGTTTATTAATGCGCTCACGGCAACTTATCAGTTTACCAGCGCGGTAATTTCCATTTATCCTGAAATTCCCAATTTGAAAGAACAACAGAAGTTTTTCCATTCGGGTATTGTAATCGAAAACAACATGTTCGATATGTTCGACCGTCCGCTTGTGTATGCCAAATCCACCAATGGATTGGTTTTCCGTAATAACGTGATTAAACACAATTCCGAATTTGAGCCATTCCACTGGAATAAATATCCGTTCTTTTTTGAAAAAGTGGCAAATGTTACTATCGAAAATAACACTTTCGATGAGGAAATTAAGTTTGACAAACAGATGGACATAAAAACAGAACTTTCGGGAGAAAATGTAGTGACAATCAAGTAACACATTTCTCTCATTCGGACTTAAAAATAGGACAAATAGCCTGATAATTGAAATAAAGATTTTCGAAGATATTCTAAAAAAGCGAGAGAAGGAAATTTTTATCCTTCTCTTGCTTTTCTGTTTTGTTTTACTGCATCCGCTTAATAATACTATATGATTCCACTACTCCCAACTCTCCTGCTTTACGTAAATCATCCAGTCCCGATGCGGTTTCACCGATAGAGAGCTTCGATAATCCCCGATTGAAATACGCTTCGGCAAACTGCGGCTCGATTTTTATGGCTTTGCTGTAGCTGTCTATCGCTGCGCGATAATCTTTTTCGAGGCTATAAATCTCAGCCATATTATAGTAAGCGAAAATAAAATTGGGGTCAAGACGAAGAATCATTTCATAATCCTTCAAAATAGCATCGTACTTAAACGATTTTGTGGAAACTTCGGGTATTTTCGTTTTGGCAATTTGCGGTAATTCTTTTAACCTGTCGGCAGGATTTACGCTTGTAAGAGATTCCTGCGTAACCGTTTCGGGTGGTAACAAAGGATCAAGTTCCAACTGCTTCGACATTATCACCGCCCTCACGAAATACGACTGCAAAAAATCGGGTTGCAGTTCGATGGCTTTGTTGATGTCTTTCAACGCATTTTCGTAATCCTGAACCAGCATAAAATCCATTCCACGTCCGAAATAGAGTTTAGCATCGTTTGTATTTTGAACCAGTAATCGCGAAAAATTATCTATGGAACGGAAATGCGTTTGCACCTGCAATTCATTAAGCGCAGCTTCGTTGTTAACCGCCTTTAGTTTCCAGTTCAAATTCAACATCTGATTGGCTTTTTCCATCGATTCGGAAAAATAAACCGGACGGTTCACTTCAAATCCTTTGTCGTAGTACGTTATCACGAATTTAGGTTCCAACGTCACTTTCGTATTCAAATCCTGCACTCTACCACGCGATTCGCGTTGGTATTTACTCTGGTTTTTCTCTGATACTTCCTTATCGGCAACCACCAGAAGGTTGAATTTATCAATGTCTTTATCCGTTTCTTCGCGGGTATCTTTCGCTTCCGCAGCCAATTTTCTTCCATCGACTGCACTCACCGTTGCTCGTTTTTTAGCTTTAGCTTCCTCGTTTTGAGCAGTCAGGTAATCACGTTCGGCACCGTGCAAATCGTTCAATTGGCGCTTCATTTCGGCACGCATATAATATCCCGTGAAAAAATCGGGATGCTCGTTCAGCACGAAGTTCAAATCTTGGATGGCGCTTACGTTGTCCCCGATTTCGGCGTGCAGCATCGCTCTGTTTATGTATGCAATTGTATTTTCGGGTTCCATTTCGATAACCTTGTCGAAATCTCTGATTGCACGGTTATTATCGGCAACTTGTGCACGCAACAATCCACGGTTAAAGCGAGCAATCAGGTTATTTTCATCTACCTCGATCACCCTGTCGTAATCGGCCATGGCACCACGAAGATCGTTCAGGTTGTATTTAACCAATCCACGATTGATATAATTCCCTGTAAAATACGGGTCAAGCCTGATGGCCTCGTCCAAATCAGCCAGCGCTTTGTTGTAATCTTTCAGTTGAAATTGCAGTAATCCGCGAGCAGAAAAAGATTGTGCCGTGTACGGATCGATTTCGATGGCCTTATCGTAATCGGCCAGCGCTTTCAACGTGTCATTTCTTTCCAAGTGCATTTGTCCTCGGGTGAGATATCCGGGAATATAATCGGGGAAACGGCGTATCAGCACTTCGAAAAACTTTTCGGCTACTTCGTAATGCTTCAGTTCCACATTCACAATAGCCATGTTCACGAGCGTGAGCCGATCTTCGGGGAAAAATTCCAGACTGCGCTGATAATCGGTTGCTGCCAGCTCAAATTTCTCCTGATTTTGGCGAGCCGCCCCGCGAAGTTGATAAGCTGCCGTGTAATAAGGATTTCTTTCGATACACAGATTCGCATCTTCCTCGGCACCTTTAAAATCGTCGAGCATAAATTTTGCCATCGCTCTGAAATAATACGGGTCGGCCAGATAGGACTTTGCGCTGATCACCTGATTAAAATACTGTATGGCAAGTACGTAATCCTCGAAATAAAGCGCATTTTTCCCTATCATCATCACCCTGTCGGTATTCACCTGCGAAGAAACGGAAAGTGCGGATAGAAATACGCAAACGGATAAAAATATTTTTTTCATTTATGTAGAATATACTTTTTTAGACAATTGACAGTTAGATAATTTAAAATAACGTTCGTTTAATTTGGATGTTCGATTTCGACAAGTCGTTCGCCGTTTTCAGTTTCGGTGATGTAAACTTTTACGGTGTTATCGGGAAGGATCGATTCCACAAGTTCAGGCCATTCGATAAAACACAGATTTTCACTGTAGAAATAATCTTCGCAGCCGAAATCGAAAGCTTCTTCTAATTTATTGATACGGTAGAAATCGAAATGATATATGGAGTTTCCTTCGCCGTCCTTGTATTCGTTGATAATCGCGAACGTGGGACTGGTAATGGTTTCCAGTACGCCAAGTTCTTCACACACTGCTTTTATGAACGTGGTTTTGCCGGCGCCCATTGTACCGTAGAAAGCAAAAACCTTTTTGTTTCCAATTTGATCAATAAACTGTTTGGCAACGTTATTTATTTCGTGTATGTTGTTTATTTTTAACTGCATATACTAATTCTTGTTTTGAGATGTTAAGATCTCATCTACTTATTTTGCTTGTAACGTTATCAAAGGAACAATCATTTCTTCCATTGATATTCCACCGTGCTGAAACGTGTTTTCGTAAAACGAAACATAATGATTATAGTTGTTCGGATAGGCGAAAAAATCGTCACCAAGCGCAAAAATGTATCGCGTACTGATGTTTGGCGATGGTAATCCTATGTTTTCGGGGTGAATGATATCGAACACTTTTTTAGGGTCGTACGACAAATTTCTTCCCGTTTTATAACGTAAATTAGTGCCGATTGTTTTTTCACCCACAACTTTTTGCGCGTTGCGCACCCGAACTGTTCCGTGGTCGGTGGTAAAAATGGCTTTATAACCTTTTTCCGATATTTTTTTCAATAACGTGTACAAGGGCGAATGCTGGAACCACGAACGTGTAAGCGACCGGTAAGCCGATTCGTCCGGAGCCAGTTCACGAATCATTTTTGACTCGGTTCTCGTATGCGAAAGCATGTCTATAAAATTGAAAACCAATATATTTAAGTCGTTATATTCTAGTTTTGTGAAGTTTTGCAACAACTTTTCGCCTTCGGCGTTTGTATTTATCTTGTGATACGAAAATTTTTCTTTTCGCCTGTATCTTTCAAATTGCGACCGAATAAGCGGTTCTTCCGACAAATTCTTCCCATCGTCTTCATCCTCTTCCACCCACAATTGTGGAAACATTTTCACTATTTGCAATGGCATCAATCCCGAAAAAACGGCATTTCTCGCGTATTGCGTTGCCGTAGGCAAAATGCTGAAATAGGTATCTTCGGCATAAGTGAAATATTCCGAAACAAGGTTTTTAATCACTTGCCATTGGTCGAACCGGAAATTATCGATTAAGATGAAGAACAATTTCTCCCCTTTATCCAACATTGGGAAAACCCGCTTTTTAAATACTTCTTGGCTCAACAACGGACCAAATTCCGGTTCCTGCAACCATTTTTCGTAATTTCGCTTCACGAATTTACCAAACTCGCCGTTTGCTTCCGATTTTTGCAACGTCAGCATTTCCTGCATCGGATGTTGAGATTGTCCAAATTCAATTTCCCAAAAAACAAATTTTTTATACAACTCCGTCCAATCTTCAGCGGTACGGCAATTGTTAATTTCATTGCTCAACCGACTGAATTCCTCGCGGTAATTAATCGTGTGTATTTCGCTAATAATTTCGTTTTTTTCCAGATTTTTTTTGATCGTCATCAAAATCTGATTGGGATTCACCGGTTTTATCAGGTAATCGGCAATCTTTTTCCCGATGGCTTTTTTCATAATTCCCTCATCCTCGCTTTTAGTGATCATCACCACCGGAATAGTAGGACGAAAGGCGCTTATTTCGGAAAGCGTTTCCAAACCCGATAATCCAGGCATATGTTCATCTAGAAAAATGATATCGTAAAACAATTTCCGGCACTTTTCAATGGCATCGCGCCCGCTGTTTACAGAATCCACCCTGTATCCTTTTTCCTCCAAGAAAAGAATATAAGGTTTCAGCAAATCAATTTCGTCATCCGCCCAAAGAATGTGCGCTTTTTTCATTTTTCCCTTTAATGGTTTGTTAGCTGAACAATTAAGCAAAAATATGCATTTATTGCCTATCTCACAATCATTTTTTGCTTTTTTAGGACTATATTCGGTATCGGCAATCTTTATTAATAAAACAAAAGTGCCAACGGTGTTCAATTTCCTCCAAAAACCTAATTTCTTGTCAGATTTTACCCTTTTTCTCAGCAAAAATTCTTAACTTTGTTAAAAATACATCTATCATCTTCTAATTAAACATCAAATGAGAAAGACAATTCTATTCACGTTCGCAGCGTTTATTATTTTCGCTTCAGGCTGTACGCAAGACAACGGAAAAATTTTCAACGGAAAAGATTTATCGAACTGGAATTTTGTAGTTGAAAACGACGCTGTTCCCGGTGATCAGGTGTACACAGTAAAAGACGGACAAATTTCCATCAAGGGAGAACCGCTGGGTTATATGTACACGAAGGAAAAATACTCCAATTATACTCTGGAACTCGAATACAAATGGGCTGAAGAAGCTACCAACAGCGGAATTTTTATTCTGATAGAAGATCCTACCAGTCCGTTTCCGAAAGGCATCGAATGCCAGTTAGCTGCAGATAAGGCAGGCGATTTCGTGTTACTCGCCGGTTCAGATATGAATGAATACACGTTGCCTGAAGGCATAACGGAACGTCCGAAATTTCCGGTAATTGCCAAAAAACAGCCATCAAGCGAAAATCCGACCGGAGAATGGAACAAGATAAAAATCATCGTTCAAGATGGCGTTGTGAATGTTTATGTGAACGATGTTCATCAAAATACGGGAACAAGTACGGTTAAAGAAGGGAATATTGGTTTGCAGAGCGAAGGAAAAGAAATTCTGTTCCGGAATTTAGTCCTCACCAAGATGTAACAGTTTATAATTCAATAATAAAACCACAATACTAACTATTAAATCTCTATTTTATGTTGATTACTGAAAAAGCTCAACGGTTTATCGAACAGGAAGATAAATATGGAGCTCACAATTATCATCCGCTGCCCGTTGTGTTATCCAAGGGGAAAGGCGTGTATGTATGGGATGTTGACGGTAAAAAATACTTCGACTTCCTTTCGGCTTATTCTGCCGTAAATCAAGGGCATTGTCATCCTAAAATTGTAAAAGCACTGACCGATCAGGCTGAAACATTGTGCCTTACATCGCGTGCTTTTTACAACGATTGCTTAGGCCCTTATGAGGAATTTGTACACAATTACTTTGGTTACGATAAAATGTTGCCAATGAATTCGGGTGCCGAAGCAGTGGAAACCGGGTTGAAACTCACCCGTAAATGGGGTTATCTGAAAAAAGGAATTCCCGAAAATGAAGCCATTATTGTGGCTTGCGAAGGGAACTTCCACGGACGGACCATTACCATTGTTTCCATCTCCACCGATGACGATGCGCGTGCCGATTATGGTCCTTACACGCCCGGAATTGAAGTAATTCCGTACAATGATGTAGATGCCGTTCAGAAAATTTTCGAAGAAAAAGGAGATAAAATAGCTGGATTATTAGTTGAACCCATTCAGGGCGAAGCCGGCGTTTTTGTTCCCGATGAAGGTTATCTGAAAGCATGTTACGATTTATGTAAAAAGCATAATATCCTGTTTGTGGCCGATGAAGTACAAACCGGAATAGCCCGCACAGGAAAATTGTTGTGTTGCGACCATGAAAGTGTCCGCCCCGATATCGTAATCCTTGGCAAAGCCATTTCCGGCGGAGTAATGCCGGTTTCGGCCGTTCTTGCCGACGACGAGATTATGATGACCATCCGTCCCGGACAGCACGGATCAACTTTCGGCGGATTTCCTTTGGCTTGTAAAGTGGCAACCACTGCATTGGAGGTCGTGAAAGAAGAAAATCTGGCGGAAAAAGCCGAACGTTTAGGTAAAATCTTCCGCGAAGAGATGCTGAAAATCGACAGTCCGTTCGTGAAATTAGTTCGTGGAAAAGGCTTACTTAATGCCATTGTTATTGAACCGCATAACGGCAAAGAAGCCTGGGATGTTTGCCTGAAAATGGCAGAAAACGGACTGCTGGCAAAACCTACTCATCAGCACATTATCCGCTTTGCGCCTCCGTTGATAATCACGGAAGAAGAACTTCGCGAAGCGATGGAAATTATCAAGGAATCAATTAAAACACTCGAGTAAAATGAGTTGCGGGTTACGAGTTTCGAGTTCGTAACCCTTAGCTCTTTACTCTTAACCCTTAGTTAATTATGCAAACAACTTCAAAAATATTAATGGTACGCCCAGCACATTTCGGATTTAACGAAGAAACGGCAAAAAACAACTATTTTCAGCAGAAAACCGAGCAGGAAGAAGTCGCCGAAAAAGCGCTGGATGAGTTTGACGCTTTTGTGAATTTACTTCGCAGCAACGACGTGGATGTGATTGTCATACAAGATACGGAAGAACCCTGGACACCCGATTCCATTTTCCCAAACAACTGGTTTTCTTCCCACATTTCTGGCGAGTTGGTTCTTTACCCTATGTTTGCAGAAAACCGTCGTAAGGAAAGAAAACCTGCCGTTTTGGATTTTCTGCGCAGGAAAGTGAACCACACCAAACTTATCGATCTCACTTCGTGGGAAGAAAAAGGTGAGTTTCTGGAAGGTACGGGAAGTATGATTTTCGATCGTGATAAACGGATTGCGTATTGCTGCCGTTCTCCCCGTTCATCGGAAAAAGTGTTGCAAGAATTCTGTTCACAGATGAATTTTGATGCAGTGGTTTTTGATTCGTTCGACAAAAACGGTAACCTCATTTATCATACCAATGTGATGATGGAAGTGGGTACACAGGTGGCTATCGTGTGTTTGGAATCGATAAAAAATGAGAAGGAACGTGAAAAAGTAGTATCGAGATTGACTGCCACCGGAAAAGTTATCGTGGAAATTTCGCTCGATCAGGTAGAACATTTTGCCGGCAATATGTTGGAACTGAAAAGCCGAAACGGCAAACCGCTGATGATTATGTCGGCGGCAGCGCGTGAGGCGCTTACCATGCATCAGGAAACAATTATTTCGACTTACAACAAGATTCTTTCTCCCGAATTAACGACTATTGAAACTAACGGTGGCGGCTCTGCTCGCTGCATGATTGCAGAGATATTTTATTGATAAGATGTAAATTTTATTGATAATGTTAAAATATTCACGTTTTTTTCTTTCCTTTGTAATAAGATTAACATTTTAATTAATTAACATTATGTCATTTAGAACTGAACTTAAGGAATTTTTGATGCGCGGCAATGTGGTTGATATGGCTGTGGGAATTGTTATCGGAGCTGCTTTTGGTAAAATCGTAACATCGTTTGTAAACGATATTTTAATGCCGCCAATCGCTCTGCTTTTCGGACAAGGTAGTTTCGCCGACTTGAAAGTGGTGTTGAAACAAGCCGCCATTGATGCTGCAGGAACTGAAATTCCGGCAATTACCTGGAATTACGGCACTTTCATTCAGGCAGTTGTTGACTTCCTCATCGTAGGTACGGCTATCTTCATGGTTATTAAAGCGATGAACTCGATGAAACGCAAAAAAGTGGAAGAACCTGCACCTCCCGCAGAGCCAACAAAAGAAGAAGTATTGCTGACGGAGATTCGTGATTTGTTGAAAAACAAGTAAACCCCTAAATCTCCTGAAGGAAACTTAAGAACCGTCGGGCTAACAATCGGCCAGACGGTTTTTTATTGCATCTCCGTTAAATATTTCCAGTAACGTTGCGGCATGTGTTGCCGTTGGAGTTTCAGATTAATGCGCTCTTTTATCGTGATACTTTTGAAGTATTCTTTCCACATTTTTTGAAACAAAGCCTCTTCGTCCGATAATTTTTCATCGCTGAGTTTTCCAAGTTTTAGTTCTGAAAGGTCTTTTTGTGAAAATGAGACTTCCGTAACGGAATTTGTGTCGTAATACATTCCGATATTTCGGTTGGTATCGTAAATAATCCACGGTTGTTTGGCGTATCGCGATTTAAAATGAGGAATTATGAGCGAAAGCACGTTATATCGTGGTGAAATAGGTGCAAAGTAAATGCCGTCGGCTGTTTCCTGAAATCGTACAAACTGAATAAGTTTTCGGGCATCGGTACCGACTTTTTGAGCGATATCCTTGATGCGAAGCACATCATCGTCGCCGAAGTTCATTTCAATGCCTTTGGGGTGGTCAATGTTTTTGCAGATGTAACGAAAAAGCAGCATTTCCACTTCGGGTAATTCCGATAACCAAACGCACAACATCATATTCTGCGCAAACTTGGATAGTTTTTTCTTCAATACTTTCCATACGCGAAGCGATTTTTCTTTTTCGGTATTTACATAGTGCTGTTCGTCTATGAACAATGGTTTTTGATCCGAATCCGAAAGGATAAGATCGGGAAACTTCTTCTGCTCGTATGCGAAAAATATGCAGGAGAGAAGGCCGTCGAAGGTTTTATCGTAGAGGAAAAGAATCATTTTTCCTCACCCTTATTTTCAATTTGTAAAACGCTTTTAACATTTAACGGACTAACCACTTTTTTACTCATTTTTTGCTCTAATTCTAAACGTGCGTGCTTGGCGATACATCCTCCCTAACGGGCAATATCAATATGACCTTCAGGTTCTTAGGAATTGTTTTCTTCCTAAATTTCTTTTTTTCGAATGATTTTATCGCGTTTTTCTAAACCATAATTTTCTATTTATCTCCCAAATAATATCTGATTACCTTGTTGGATTGTACGATAAATCCGAGTCGTGTAGACGGTAGAGAAACTCTTCTTACCTCTAAATTTTCATCAATTAAATGAACGGTTTTACCCCCATCACTCGTATATCTGACATCTCCATTCCCTGCAATCAAGACATTATTCTTATCAAATACATCCACATAATAGGCAAGTCTATTATCAACAAAATGCCAATCTTTTCCGCCATTTTCAGTCTTGGCAAAATTCATACCTGAAGTAGCAGCATAAATATTTTCGGCATCAACGGCATCAATAAATCGGACATTGCTATAATAACCACTTGAGGATATTTTATTCCAATTAATTCCCTGATCTCTGCTCAGCCATATATCACCAAGTATAGGCAGCATTATGTTTTGATTATTTTTACCAAAATATACTAAATTGTCGATAAACCCTTTAGGAAACTTAAATTCGTTTTGATTTGCTTCAATAGAAATTATATTATCATTTTCTAATATAACGAATGCATAGTAAATGCCATAATCAAAATTAGTACCATAATCAAAGTTAGGTGTATAGAAAAATAATTTACTGGGAGGAATAAAATATATATCTCTAAAAAATGAACCGTAAGTAATCCCATTTTTTATTGCATTATTAAACATTATTTTTTTCCATGTTTTGCAACCATCTCTTGTTAAATACAATGCGCTGTGAGTCAAAGCAAAGCCTGTTTCAGAATCTTTGAATGACAAATCTGTAATAAAAGAAAACGGTAATCTTACCGGATTCCAGGATTGTCCTCCATCCCTTGTTCTGAACAATGTAACGCTGTCAACTTGTTGATCATTGATATGTGACAAAATCACTCCCTTTGAACCATCTAACGAAAAAGAAGGTATATCATGCGATGCATCCTTAATTACATTGCCCCAATGATATTCATCAAAAGCAAAAACATACCCATTCGTTTCATCAAACATTTTTATTTTTAATAACATTTTAGGAGTATTTATTGGGTATTCATATTTTTGCACAAGCATTTCGGGCCTTAACGGATTTGTTTCTTTTTCACAAGAGATTATTACTATTAAAAGTAAAAAGGAATAAAATACATTTTTCATAATGTGAAAATTTTAAATCATTTTTCTGCAAGTTACACAATTATTTTACATTTCGGACCTCTCCAAGTCTCCAAGTCACAACTATTCTCTCCAATCAATCGAATATTGCAACAAATCGGCTGCCTGCTTTTTCTGTTTCTGCGAAACCTGACGGCGCACGTATTGCGGTGTCAGTTCGTTTACGGTCTGCATCGGCAACTCACGGCACACAATAAAATACTGTGCTCGTTTCATCACAACGCCCATCTTTTTCAATTGAGCGGAATTTAACCGGCCATATCGTCGCGAAGCGACAATCAGCTTCGCTGATTTTACACCGATTCCCGGCACGCGAAGAATCATTTCATAAGGCGCGGCGTTCACATCTATTGGGAAAAACGATGGATTACGCAATGCCCAACCCATTTTCGGATCGATATCTAAATCGAGATCGGGATGAGTATCGTTCACAATTTCGTTTGCCTTAAAATCGTAAAAGCGCATCAGCCAATCGGCTTGATACAATCGATTTTCACGCACTAACGGCGGTTTGGTAATCAAGGGCAAACGTCTGTCGTTCGTGTTCACGGGAATATATCCCGAATAATAAACACGCTTAAACGATGGCCGCTTATATAACGCCGATGCCAAGGTAAGAATCTGCTTATCGGTATCGGGCGTGGCGCCTATAATCATTTGTGTACTTTGCCCTGCGGGCACAAATTTTGGAGCGTAACGAAACTTTTTGCGGTCTTCCGCACTTTCCAGCATACCCTGCTGAATGTATCGCATAGGTGCGAAAACGCTTTCGTAATCTTTTTCGGGAGCAAGCAGTTTCAGGTTTTGCTCCGAAGGAATTTCGAGGTTCACACTCATACGGTCAACGTACAAACCGGCTTGAGCAACCAATTCCCGACTTGCACCCGGAATACTTTTCATATGAATATATCCGTTAAAACGATGCATCTCGCGCAAGAGTTTCACTACCCGAAACATCTGTTCCATCGTGTAATCGGGGTTGCGCATCACGCCAGAACTCAAAAAAAGTCCTTCGATATAATTTCGCCGATAAAACTCGATAGTCAGTTCCGCCAATTCCTTCGCGGTAAACGCGGTGCGGTTCACATCGTTGCTTCGGCGGTTGCTACAATAGGCGCAATCGTAAATGCAATGGTTGGTAAGCAGGATTTTGAACAACGAAATACATCGCCCATCGGCCGTGAAGCTGTGGCAAATACCCCAACCGGCGGCCGTGCCAATCCCGCCCTTCACGGCGTTGCGCGAAGTTCCGCTCGATGCACACGACACGTCGTATTTAGCAGCATCGGCAAGGATTTTTAGTTTTTCGAGCACTTTTTCGTTCATAATCGGGGTTACGCGTTTCGGGGGCATAGTACAGACGTGGCATGCCGCATCTCTACATTTAATTACAAAGGAAACAAATAGAATTTAATTCTGCGAATTTAAAATCTTAAATTATTCTGATGTGTGCATAACTTTTTAATTTGCTGATTTTCAATACAAATTAAAATTTATCGAAAATATTTACCTATTTTTGTAACCGAATTGTGTTTGCCCTTGTCTTATGGATGTAAACAAAATATTCATCTTTTAATTTTTTAAGATTATGACTGATTTAGTACCTATTTTTGGAGTTCTCGGAGTTTTTTTCGCACCGGTATTACTCGTTTGGGTTATTCTCGAATACAGGAAATCGAAATTACGTAACAGTGAGCGAATGGCACTTATTTCACAAGGAATTATTCCTTCCGAAGAAGAAGTAAAATGGAAAAAAACCAACCCAAACCGATTTATATCACTTCGCAACGGTATTGCTCTTGTTGGGATAGCTGTGGGAATTATCGTAGCTTTCCTCATTTCGGAAGCAATGGGATTATATGAAGGGAAAGCCTTCGCAATTTACACCGCTTCTATTTTGTTGTTCTTGGGTATCGGTTATCTGGTTTATTTCTTCGTAACTCAAAACATGAAGGTACCTGTTGAAGATGAAACCCATTTATCACAGGAATAAATCATCGCGATGAACGAAAAACAGCGTGTACAGCAGGTGCTTTCGGGCGACACTTCCGCCTTCGGCTATTTTGTTGAAACGTATCAGGATATGGCGATTACTATCGCCTATCGGATTTGTGGCAACAGGCAGGATGCGGAAGATGTGGTGCAAGAGAGTTTCGTGAAAGCGTACCGCAATTTACATTCGTTCAGAAGCGAAAGCAAGTTTTCCTCTTGGCTCTATCGCATAGTTTATAATACGGCGGTTACGTATGCCAAAACGAAAG
>MVZJ01000044.1 GCA_002069095.1 Bacteroidetes bacterium ADurb.BinA174
GTGATGGTGGGACGAGCATCTTTTGGTACACCTTGGATTTTTCGGGAAATAAAACATTATCTTGAAACAGGGGAAGAACTGCCAAAAGAGCCTTTTTCGTGGTATCTCGATGTATTAAAGCAGCAAATTAATCAAAGTGTGAATCGATTGGATGAACGACGCGGAATTTTACACAGTCGTCGTCATTTGGCGGCAACACCGCTTTTCAAAGGAATTCCCGATTTTAAATCCACACGTATCGCAATGCTAAGGGCAAACACGATGGATGAGCTTTTTGAGATTATGGATGGGATAGAGGAAAAATTTGGATTGCGTTAAACAAAGACCTGTAAAAATAGTCAGAGAAAATATACATTAAAAAAACAACAAAATGAAAAAGGTAACATTTCTAATGAGTGCTTTTATAATGATTGCCGCCACTGCCTGGGCGCAACAACAAACCGGTATTATAAACGGTGTTTTACAAAAAAGCGCCGAGGATAAAGTTGTGAAAATGCAAGAGCTTATCGGGTTTGACGACTCAACGGCAAAACGACTTAGCGAGTTGGAGTTTAAATTTTTGCTCAATGTACAGAAAGCTGAAAATTGTTGGTTATGTAATAAGAAAAAACGAATTGAAAAATTACAATCTCAAAGAGAATTGAATTTGCAAAAAATATTGCCTCGCGATGAATATATTAAATATCATTCAACCGAAAATAATTTGTTAAACGAAAATAACCGAATATGGTTGCAATAAAAACAAAAAGCTGTTTCAAACTCGAAACAGCTTTTTTTAATCAATTTTTTTTCTACTTTAAAGGCGGTAGCAATTTCGGGTTGTCAATAATTACTGCTTGGCGAGTAACGGACTCTATTTGTGGATACAGTCCCGCATCTTTAAATTGTTTGTCATCCGAACTTCTTAAAGCGGTTTCATACGGTTTACCCGTAATTAACGAAATAGCTTTGGCAAATAAATAGTCGTTTACATCGCCAATGGGCTTCCATGTTTCGGTATTGTATTCCTGAGTTTTAATAGCATGGTCGGGAATCAAGCCGTTTGTCGCAATAAAGTCTTTATTGTTCTTATCTGTGTATCTGCCGACGATAGGCTGCATAGCCCAATTTTTCAGTTTGTTTTTTTCTGTAGCAGAAAGACTGGACTCTTTATAAACCGGTTGTACTCTGCCTTCAAAATTGTCATAAGCATGAATTGTCCACGAAGCTGTATATTTACCGCTTGTTTTCTCCCCAATATGCTCCACTTGCATATAGGGCTTCAAACAAAATGTTAAAAGCTCTGATGCAGAAGCTGAACTTCCTGTGGCAATTACGTACACTTTATTCAGGTTTAAATTCGCGGTTAAGGGGTTTTGGTATTTGGTGTTGTCATAATCGCCTAAATAATCTTTCCTATCCCACTTGTTGTCATCGAAAGCTTTATTTACATATTGATTGTAACTCATTATGGTAAATGGGTCTTTATTGCTTACATTTGCTTGCGGTGCAATAAGCGAAGCCAAATAAGTTGCGGCGGAAATCCCTCCTCCCGGATTGTAACGTAAATCCAATACCAAATCGGTTATACCGGCTGTTTTAAACTCGGAGAAAACCCTATAAAGACTATTATTATAGTTTTCAATGAAACCTGTATAAAATAGATAACCGATTTTTTTCCCATCTATTTCATATACATTAGAATAAAGTACAGGGTCTGTATTAAGTTGTTTTGCAGGCGTGACTTTTACCTCTCTGGGATTTTCAAATTTCTGGTCTAATACGGTAAACGTCGTTTCTGAGTTTGCTCCGAATAATCCCATATAATTATTATTGTTTAATGTTTTCCCGTTTATTTTTATGATTACTTCGCCCCTTTTTAATCCTGCTTCAGCGGCAGGTGTTTCAGGGTAAACGTAGCGAATGAATCCGACTATTGTTGTGCGGGCTTCATCTGTGTAAAGAGGTAAAGGCTGAAAGCCAAAAGCATCAGTTGATTCTCCTTGAAAGCCTTTCAATAAGTCATCAACATCATCAGTAATCCATGACCAGCCATGTTTCGTATCTGTTGCATTTAGAATACTATAAAAATACTTTTCAGGATCAACATCTGTTGCTTTCGGTTTTTTATTGGTTACTTCATCAGCCCATAAATAAAAATTAGACATCCCATCATATACAAACTGTGAAACTAAGAGTGCTTGGGATTTTGGATCAATAGGCTTATCTTTTTCACAAGATATGGTTAACAATGAAAACAGAAGGGTTATTATTGTTAAAAGGACAGACAGTTTTTTCATTTGATTTGTTTTTAATTAATAACAGAATATTTGACTACTAAAGTAGCAAAGAATTTAATTCTACAGTCTATTTTTCAAAGATTTAACACTCCTTTCCCCTGTCTTGTGATTTCCGGTTCGTCTGAAGTGCAGTCCACGACGGTGGATGGCTCAATTCCTCCAAATCCTCCATCAATGACGATATCAACAATGCCTTCCCACTTTTCGTGGATAAGTTCGGGGTCGGTGATATATTCAATTTCTTCATCCTCTTCTAATTTTACTGTTGTGCCTAGCACAGGATTTCCGAGCATTTCTACAATTTCGCGAATAATGAGATTGTCGGGAATACGAATCCCTACCGTTTTTTTGTTTTTATAGATTTTTGGCAGCGACGAAGTGGTAGGAAGAATAAAAGTGAACGGACCCGGAAGGTTTCGTTTCATCAACTTAAATGTGGGAGTATCCACCTTCGCATATTCACTTATAGCGCTCAAATCGTTGCAGATAATGGAGAGGTTGCTTTTTTGGGGATTTATTCCTTTCAGGTCACAGATTTTCTCCACAGCGCGCACGTTAAGCGCGTCGCAACCCATACCGTAAAGTGTATCGGTAGGGTAAATGACGATGCCGCCGTCTTTGAGAACCGAAACTACTTTCTCAAGTTCACGCGGGTTGGGATTTTCGTTGTATAATTTTATTAGCATAATGGATGCAAATGTATAAAAAAATAGCTCCGAAACAATCATCGGAGCTATTTTATTGATTATAAAAAGATAATTTATCCGTAAATAACGTTTCCGTTCTCGCTGTGATTTTCGTCTAAGCCGTTAATGTATTGCTTTATAGCACGCTGGCTTATACCCATGCCGGAGAAACAGCCGTCGTTATACAGGTTTTGCTTAGTAACTTTACGGATAAGGTCAGAGAACATAACGATGCAATAATCGGCAGAGTTATCGGCACTTTGCATTGCCAATTGACGACATGCCAATAGAATGCAGCACAAAATCGATTTTCCCGCTCATTACCATTTTTTGATTACATGTCGATGTAGAGTTTAAATTTGAATTTTCGCTCCTAGCAGCTTGATGAATTCTGCAATAAATGCGGGATGTCCTGGCCATGCGGGCGAAGAAACTAAATTTCCATCCACAAAAGCTTTATCTGCATCCACTTGCTGAAAATGGCCTCCGGCTGCAGTTACTTCGGGACCCACTGCAGGGTATGCTGTGAGTTTCCGCCCTTTTACCACATCGGCGGCTGTCAAAATTTGTGCGCCGTGGCAGATAGAAGCTACGGGTTTATTGGTTTCAAAAAAATGCTTTACTATTTCAATAACCTTATTGTTGAGTCTGAGGTATTCTGGAGCTCTTCCTCCGGCAATTACCAATCCGGCATAGTCAGATGGTTTCACGTTATCGAAATTATGGTTTAGCGTAAAGTTGTGTCCTGGCTTTTCGGAGTATGTCTGGTCTCCTTCAAAATCGTGAATAGCTGTTTTCACGGTTTGTCCTTTTTTCTTCCCGGGACATACGGCATGTACTTCGTAGCCAACCATCAATAACATTTGGAACGGAACCATAGTTTCGTAGTCTTCGGCAAAATCGCCGGTAAGTAATAAAATTTTCTTCATATCGTTAAATTTAAAAGTGAATAAAAATAATAATGATAAAGATACAAAAAAATTGGTTACATAATCTTTTTTCGACGTATATTTTTTGTACCTAAGGGATATATAATAAATAAGTTGTCATTAAATAACGTAAATTAGTTTGAAGAATTACTGTTGCATTTTGGATTCTTCGTTGTGTTCAGAATGACAACCTAAAGTGTTGTTTCTTAGCATATTTATCATTTCAACAATATGAGAAATCTATTTAATCTTATCGACCGCAAAATAATTGAAGGATACATTACCGCATCAACTGTTACGGATATTTACCACATTTCGAAAAAAGAAAAGGGACATAATTCTGCTCTGCAATTCATAGAACATCTAATAGAAGTAGTTGATGTTGATAAAAAAGTCATTTTAAAATCTTTAATATCCAAGTTGAATAATTTTAAAGATACCATCTAAACTATGGTAGCCTAAATAAATGGAATTGAGGCAATTATAACCCGTAACAAGAAGGATTTTGTCAACTCATCTGTTGAGATTTATACACCTGACGAATTTTTAAGCTACTTCTCATAAAAGGAATAATGACAATTGTTCTCACTGTCTATTCAGTGTCTCAACATTCCTCTTCAATCCGCTAAACTTCGCTCTTTTTACGGCAGACTTACGGAAAATTTGCCGATATGTTTCTTCATTCATTTCCTGAAGTTTTTCGTAATCGAGGGACAAGAATTCATCCGACGGATTAAATTCGGGTGTGTTGTGTGGTCGTGCAAATCTGTTCCAGGGACAAACAACCTGACAGATATCGCATCCGTACACGTTGTTACTCAGAAGTGGAATAATTTCGGGTGAAATTTCGCCTTTGTTTTCAATGGTTTGATACGATATGCATTTACGGGCATTTACCCAATGCGGTTTTTCGATAGCCCCTGTTGGACATGCATCCAAACAACGGCGACACTTTCCGCAATTTTGAGAAACAGGTGAATCGTAATCCAGTTCAAGGTCAACAATAAGTTCTCCCAAGAAGAAATATGATCCTTTTCCGGGAATAATCAATAATGTGTTTTTACCCACAAAACCCAACCCTGCACGAGCTGCCCAAAAACGTTCCAAAATGGGTGCTGAATCCGAAAAATAACGTCCCGATACATTGGGAAAACGAAGTTTTATAAAATCGAAAAGTTGTTTGAGTTTGCCTTTCACCACATTATGATAATCCTCGCCGTAGGCGTAATAAGCAAATTTGGGAGCATTTTCGTGTTGAAAACGATGGGGAAAATAATTTAAGGCAACCGAGATTATCGATTTGGCTCCTTCAACCAGCAATCTCGGATCCATACGCTTATCGATATTTCGCTCCATATAACTCATTCGCGCCTGACATTCTTCCGAAAGCCATTTCATATAATTTGCTTCCTGTTCACTGTCTTCGGCATAGCAAATGCCGCAAGCATCGAATCCCAGCGAGAGTGCGTGTTGTTTTATTTCTTCAGAAAAAGTCATTTTTTGAAAAAGACAGTAAGACAAAAGAACCAAGAGCCAAGAACAAGGAACAAAGACTTTTGGCGGAACAATTTAAAATCAAAGATAAGGAAATTATAGGATTAAAGAATAATCGTATCAACGAAAAGTCTTTGTTCCCGGCTCTTGATTCTTTTCTGTGAAAAAAACCTTACTTTTGCATAAAATTAATCCCGATATGGCCGATTCTGCACTTAAGAAAAAAACTACTGTCTCTCTTTTCTGGAGTTTCCTCGATAAATTCGGGCAGCAGTTGATTAATCTGCTGAGCAGTCTTGTATTGATGGCGGTAGTTGCAAAAACCGAATTTGCGATCATGGGTATTCTTGCCGTTTTCACGGCTTTTTCCGGTTTACTTATCGATAGCGGCTTTTCCCGTGCATTGTTGAATCGGAAAGACATATCGTCAACCGAATACAATTCAGTTTTTTACTTTAACGTTACGTTGAGTATTCTTTTATATCTGCTGTTATTTTTTGCCGCTCCTTTTTTAGCCAATATCTTTAATGAGCCAAAAATTGTATTCGTCTCAAGAATTTTATTTTTATCTTTTATTTTCAATGGATTAGGATTGATTCAACAGACGTTGCTTATCAAAAAAGCAGATTTCAGAGGGCTTACCAAAATAAATATTCCATCCGTTCTTTTGTCGGCAATCATCGCGATAATAATGGCCATAGCAGGATACGAAATCTGGGCGTTGGTGGCGCAAATAGTTTTTTATTCGTTTTTCCGAACCGCCTTTCTTTGGATATATTCGTCGTGGAGGCCAGCAATGACGTTCAGCCTCCGGATGTTAAAAAACTCTATGGAATTAAGCTACAAGTTGTTGGCAGGCAGCCTTATAAGCGCTATATTCAATAATATTTACCCCAGCATAATTGCTTTTTTCTTCCCCAATTCGATGAACAGTGTGGCCGATTATGCTCAAGCCAACAAATATCAGGATATCCCATTCGCCATGATATCCAATACGTTTCGTTCTATCTCGATGCTGATTTTATCGGAAATAAATCAGGAAATTAAGCGATTAAAAAGAGTAGTAAGCAAATTGCTTAAATCGATAGCTTTTCTGTCGTTTCCAATCGGGCTTTATATGATTTTAGTTGCAGAAGCCGTTTTTGCGTTTATCTGGCAGGAAAAATGGTTATCGGCCGTACCCTATTTCAGGATGCTTACCTTAGCGGGAATTGTGTCGCCTTTTATTTTTGTTCTCAACGAACTTTATATAGCCAGGGAACGAGCCGATTTCTTTCTGGGACTCGAAATTGTGAAACGCATCATATTGGTTTTTCTCATTTGGTTATTGATTTCCAAGGGAATTATGGGACTTGCTGCAAGCTGGGTGATATACACGTACATTACGCTTATCATTTCATTGTTCTTATCCGATAAACTTATCCGGTATTCAGGAATCGATTTTCTAAGAGATGCGCTTCCATACGCATTAGTCGCCCTGGCGTGCTGTGCAGTGGGCTATTTCGCCACTCAATGGATTGAAAGCAACCTCCTTTTTATCGTAATTAATTTCGTTATCGTTGGAGGATGTTATTTACTTTTATGCAGAATATTCAAACTGGAAATGATAAAGGAAATTGAGGATTGGTTTTCATCCCGCAAACAAAAAAGGAATTATGCCAAATAAGTTAGTTCAGAAAATTCGATATAAGATAAACAGCACAGTTAAAAGCAATATTTTCAGCAGGAAGCAAAAAATGATGCGTACAAAAATTTTGGATTATTATCGCAACAATCCAACTGATGATACTGAAATTAAGCAAGCTGTTGATTATTTGTCGAAACACAAATTATCCAATTTTTACGGCGATTTTCAGAAGAAATACAATTATAAAGACATTGATGTTTCGGTTGACAAAGAAAACGGATTGCCGTATGTTTTAGTCGATGGAAAACAGCTCTATTTTAAACGTTCTCAAAACAAACGAACCGTTCAACTAATGTTCAACGGCTTACGGATTGAGCAGGATAAAGATGCGCCGCATTGTTATACCGATGAAAAATTCAACGTGGAAACAGCCGATGTTCTTGCCGATATCGGCTGTGCAGAAGCTTATTTCTCGTTGTTAAATATCGAAAATCTAAGGAAATTATATCTGTTTGAACAGGATAAAGGTTGGATTGAAGCGCTGGAAGCCACTTTCCGTCCGTGGAAAGAGAAAGTGGAAATCGTGCAAAAATATGTATCCGACAGAAACAGCGAAACAGAAGTACGCCTCGATGATTTTTTTCGCGATAAATCTCCGTTGCCCAACTTCTACAAAATAGATGTAGAAGGTGCCGAAAGTTCGGTTTTAAGCGGAATGGAAGAGATATTAAAGACTAAACCGCTAAAGGTAGCTTTATGCACGTATCATCACGCGGAAGATTTTGTTCGATTTTCCCAATTTTTCAAAGAAAATGGTTTTGAACATCGTGCCAATTCGGGAGTGATGATTTTCCAAAATGATATCGACATGATGCAACCGCCGTATTTTCGTAAATGTCTTGTTAAAGCCGAAAGAAGATGAAAGTTTGCACTATTGTTGTTTCCTATAATTTCGAGAAATGGCTGCACACTTGTTTGTCGTCGTTGAGAAACTCTGCTCTCAAAAGTACTGTTCTTGTTATTGATAATGCGTCGTCAGATAATACTTGCAAGATAATTACTGACAATTACCCCGAGGTTGTTCTTTTGCAAAATCACGAAAATTTGGGATTTGGGAAAGCCAACAATATTGGTATGCGCTACGCCCTGGACAATAATTTCGATTATGTTTTTCTGCTTAATCAAGATGCATGGGTCGAACTGGATACGATTGAAAAACTTATTGAAGCATCTTATAAAAATCCCGAATTCGGGATTATTTCCCCCATTCATTTGAATGGTTCGGGCGAGAAATTCGATTTTGGTTTTTCCAATTACACGGGTTTGAAAAGCAAGGAAGACGCCATGAATTTATCCGAAACGATAACATCGTGTAATTTCATCAATGCTGCTGCATGGCTTATTCCTGTTTCGGTTGTAAAAAAAACGGGCGGTTTTGCCCCCATTTTTCCGCATTACGGTGAAGATGTAAATTACAGTCAACGTGTGAAAAATCAGAAACTTAAAATCGGATTCGTGAAGAATACTTTTGCCTATCACGACAGGGAGTTTAGAGTAATCAATCGGGAAAAGTTTTTTTACTCGGAGTATATTTACTTTTTAACCGAAGCGGTAAATCCGTTGTATTCTCCGTTGAAAGCATTTGCTTACAGTGTGCCGGCTGCAATGAAAAAATCGTTGATTTCCCTTTTTTCAGGAAAATTCAACGATTCTTTGAGATATGTCAAAATTGCTTTTCAGATTACCGGCAAAGCGCGTTCAATCAGAGAAACCAGAAAAGTTTCGAAAAGTCAGAATGGTCCTTTTTTATAGCTGGCTTTTACCCGTCAGACCGGTAAAATCTGTCTGATGGGGAGTTACGCCAGCACAAAATCCAATTGTTTCCGTTCCAAGTTAGCTTTTACAACCTGTATGGAAACTGGTTGTCCAAGACGATATTCACGTTTAGTACGGCGGCCGACCAAACGATAATTCTTTTCATCCAATTCATAGAAATCGTCATCTAATTCACGAATAGGAATCATTCCTTCAACCTTATTTTCGTTGATTTCCACATAAATTCCCCATTCGGTAATGCCCGAAATAACTCCATCGTAAACCTTCCCGATTTTGTCCGTCATAAATTCCACCTGCTTGTATTTGATGGAATCGCGTTCAGCGTTGGCAGCTACTTGCTCCATATCGGAAGAATGTTTGCATTCTATTTCTAATTGAGTTTGGTCAACGGAACGTCCGCCATCCAGATAACGCTCCAGCAAACGGTGTACCATCATATCGGGATATCGGCGGATGGGAGATGTAAAATGTGTGTAGTATTCGAAAGCAAGGCCGTAATGCCCTACATTCTTTGTTGAATAAATCGCTTTCGACATCGTTCGAATAGCGATGGTTTCTACTAAATTTTCTTCGGGACGACCCTGCACCTTATCCAACAATGAATTAATGCTCTTTGCTACGTCCACTTTGCTACCTTCGGTTTTGATTTTATGCCCGAAACGCAGAATGAACGTATTCAGCGTGTCTAATTTTTCGGGGTCGGGTACATCGTGAATACGATAAACGAATGTTTTGGCATTTTTCCCTTTCGGCACTTTACCAATGGCTTCTGCAACCGTCCGGTTTGCCAAAAGCATAAATTCCTCGATAAGATGGTTCGATTCTTTCGATTCCTTAAAATAAACCCCTAACGGTTTACCTTTTTCGTCGAGGTTGAACTTCACTTCGTATCGCTCAAAATTGATGGCGCCGTTCGCGAAACGTTTGTCGCGAAGTTTTTGAGCTAAACTGTTCATCGTCAGTATTTCCGTAGAAAAATCGCCCTTTCCGGTTTCTATAACCGTTTGTGCTTCTTCGTATGTGAGGCGGCTGTCTGAATTTATAATAGTGCGGATGATTCGCGATTTTTTTATTTCGGCGTGCTCATTGAGTTCGAAAATAACCGAAAAACACAGTTTATCCTCTTTAGGACGAAGCGAACAAAGTTCGTTGCTTAGTTTTTCGGGTAGCATTGGGATGGTTCTGTCAACCAAATAAATGGATGTCGCACGGCTTTCGGCTTCTTTATCGATAATGTCGCCTTGCTTTACGTAATGCGTAACATCGGCAATGTGTACACCCACTTCCCATGTTGTGGCAGAAAGTTTTCGAAGCGAAAGGGCATCATCGAAATCTTTTGCGTCTTTCGGGTCGATGGTTATGGTAAATACATCGCGGAAATCCTCACGCTTGGCAATCTCTTTTTCCGATATTTCGGCTGAAATCAAATCGGCCGCTTTTTCTACCTTTTCAGGATAGTTATACGGCAATCCATATTGTGCCAGAATGGCGTGCATTTCGGTGGTGGTATTACCCGGTTTGCCCAGCACATCAATAACTTTTCCTACAGGATTATTGGCTTTTTCAGGCCATTTCACAATTTCCACCACCACTTTATCGCCATTTTCGGCTCCATTGAGTTCATCCATTGGGATAAAAATATCGTTTGCCAAAAATTTGCTGTCCATTACTAAAAACGCAAAATATTTTTGCACTTCCAAAATACCTACAAATCGAGTTTGAGCACGTTCCAGAATTTCAACAACCGCTCCTTCGGTATCTGCGCGTTTACGTTTTGCCAGCAACTGAACACGCACCCGATCGCCGTTCATGGCATGCTTGCTGTTTCGTTCGGGGATAAAGATAACGTTAGCGTCGTCATCGGGAACAAAGAAGTTCTTTCCGTTGCTTCTTCGTTCGAAACGTCCTTCAAGAATCAGTCCGCGATTATTCAGGCGATACCTTCCACGCGAGGTTTCCAGCAGCACATCATAGTCGCGAAGCCTATCAAGTGCTTTTATCAACACGTGGCGACCTTCTTCCCCACGGATATTTAGCGCTGCAGCTATTTGTTTGTAATTGAATTGTTTCTCTTTGTTTACTGTCAGGAAATCGACAACCAGTTGTTCCAACTCTTTCTTTTTCGGTTTCGATGCAGATTCTGCAACGGATGTTTTTTTACTCATATTTTTCAATTCGTTGATATTGTTTAAACAACAAAACGATATTTTAGTTAGTACAAAGTAACAAAAAATATTCGTTTTTTTCGATGATTAGCCTCAAATGATTCTGCGGATTTTGGGATATCATTCGATAAAGTATTTCTATAATGCGTTATAATGATTAAATTTGTAATTGAATTTTAAAGTGAATGGAACAAAAAAGAATCCTCATCACCGGCGCAAGTGGATTTATCGGCAGTACAGTTGTCGATAAAGCGTTGGAAATGGGCTACGAAACCTGGGCGGGAATACGTGCAAGCAGTAATAAAGTTTACCTGCAGGATGAACGGATTAAGTTTATCGATTTAAATTATGCCGATAAGAAAAAACTGAAAGAGCAACTTAGGGATTTTGCCGGTAAAAACGGACGATTCGATTATATTGTACACAGTGCAGGAATTACTAAAGCAATTCGCAAATTAGAATTCGATAAGGTAAATTATGAGCAGATGCGAAATTTCGTGGATGCGCTTATCGAAACGGATGCCGTTCCCGATTTGTTCATTTTTATGAGCACATTAGGCGCTATTGGCGTGGGTGATGAAATAAACTACACACCGCTTCAATACGATGTGACTCCCAATCCAAACACTGCTTACGGCAAAAGCAAACTTAAAGCCGAAAATCACCTCAAAAACATACCGGATTTCCCTTACGTGATTCTTCGGCCGACAGGAGTTTACGGGCCTCGGGACAAAGATTACCTGATTTTGATGCGAGCCGTCAAAAACGGCATAGATGTGGGCGCCGGATTCAAAAAACAAATACTTACGTTTATCTACATCTATGACCTGGTGAAAATCATTTTCGACTGTATCGAAAAAAACATTTACCGAAAAGAGTATTACGTGGCCGATGGCGATGTTTACACCGATACGGAATTCAACACTATTGTGAAACAAGTATTGCAAAAAAAACATGTTTTTAGAATAAAAATTCCGCTGTGGATTGTGAAATCGGTTGCTTTTGTAAGTGAAAAAATGTTTGGAATGTTGGGTAAAACAACCACATTTAATACTGATAAATATAAGATAATGAGGCAGCGAAACTGGTCGTGCGATATAACTCCGTTACAGCGTGATCTCGATTTCCAAGCTGATTTTCCGTTAAAGAAAGGAGTGGAAGAAACTGTGAAATGGTATAAACAGCGCCAATGGTTGTAGACACGGCATTGTCACGCCTACTTTTTAAGAACAAATAACGCAAAACACATTCACAATCAGTTCTATTTTTGTACTTTTGCGATTTAACAATTAAATAAATGAAAATTGCATTAATCGGTTATGGGAAGATGGGGCACGAGATTGAAAAAATCGCGCTGCAACGCGGACACGAAATTGTTTGTACCATTGACATAAACGAAAACGATAAATTTGATTCTCCCGAATTTAAAAACGCCGATGTAGCCATTGAATTTACATCGCCCGATAGCGCTTTGCAGAATTATCGCAGAGCTTTTGCCGCGAATGTTCCGGTGGTATCGGGTACAACCGGTTGGTTGGAGCATTTAAATGAAATAAAAGCAACTTGCGAAAACGACGGACAAACATTTTTTTATGCATCTAATTTCAGCCTCGGCGTGAACATCTTTTTTGCATTGAATAACCATTTGGCAAAAATAATGAACCAATTCCCCGATTACGATGTGCGAATGGAAGAAACACACCACATCCATAAATTAGATGCACCCAGTGGAACAGCCATCGCACTTGCCGAAGGCATTTTGGAAAATCTGGACAGAAAAAAATCATGGTTGCTGAACGAAATGCAGAAAGAAAGTGAATTGGAAATAAAAGCTTTTCGTGAGGGAGAAGTTCCCGGTATTCATACGGTCGTGTACGAATCGGAAGCCGACAGCATCCGCATCACTCACGATGCCAAAAGCCGCAAAGGATTCGCTCTCGGAGCCATTTTAGCCGCAGAATTCACAAAAGGCAAAAAAGGCTTTTTGGGAATGAAAGATATGTTGAAATTACAATCATAATTGAAATAACATAAAAAATGAATAAAGTTTCTGACGATAAAAATACGTCTTCTGACAAATCCACTTTAGGAACACGCATTTCCAACGCTCAACCCTATCAATGGATATGGTTTGGCGTATGGACACTTGCCACCATTCTTTTCTCCATTTGGGCAGGAAACCTCTGGTTACTGCTGTTTATCCTACTTTTTTTCGATATCTATATCACGAAATTTATTCCGTGGTCGTGGTGGAAGAAATCGGAAAACAAAGCCGTTCGTAAAACTATGGAATGGGTGGATGCTATTTTGTTCGCTTTAATAGCTGTTTATTTCATCAACACTTTCTTCTTTCAGAATTATCAAATTCCCACTTCTTCGTTAGAGAAGTCGTTGCTGGTAGGTGATTTTTTGGCAGTAAGCAAAGTCAGTTACGGGCCGCGTGCGCCGATGACACCGCTGTCATTTCCTTTAGCACAGCATACCATGCCAATTATCGGCGGAAAATCATACATCGATAAGCCGCAATGGAAATACCGTCGGTTAAAAGGATTTGGAGAAGTGAAACGAAATGATATTGTCGTTTTCAATTTTCCTGCCGGAGATACGGTTGCTTTGAACCAGCAGGAAGTTGACTTTTACTTATTATCCAAATACAACACAAACGGAAGTGCAGGAATACGTTCCGATCAGAGAACTTACGGCGAAATAGTTTTTCGTCCGGTTGACAGACGCGAAAATTATGTAAAACGCTGTATCGGACTTCCGGGCGAAATCATCGAATTGCGCGATGATAACGTTTATATCGACGGACAACTCATTCCCAATCCCAAACTTTCGCAGTTGACCTATATGATTCACACGGATGGGACGGTTATATCGGAAAAAATTTTTCAGGAACTCGGCATCAACAAAGATGATTATTCAATGCCGAACAACTACGGCCAAGTTGCCACCAAAATACAGGATTTAACGGGTATCGACAGCTTGACGATGGCAAATTCAGGTTTGCAACAACGGAACGGCAACAACGGCAAAATCTACTATAACATCCCTTTAACGGAAGAAATGCTGACAAAACTGAAAGAAAAACCTTTCGTGTGGGAGGTGATAAAAGTAGTGGAGCAACCCGGATCGAATTATTATTATCCCTTAAACTATCCGTCTGATTGGACACGCGCCGATTTTGGACCGCTTTGGATTCCGAAGAAAGGCGCTACCGTCACATTCGATACCGATGTAGACTTCAAAGCGGCAGCTTATGAACGCTGCATCAAGAACTACGAAGGAAACGATTTCGTTTATCGCGACGGGAAAGTGTATATCAACGGTCAACAGGTAGATTCA
>MVZJ01000045.1 GCA_002069095.1 Bacteroidetes bacterium ADurb.BinA174
GTAAATCTCCCGCTCCAATTTCATCAAGGCTTCAAAGCTTAATTTCAAAATCGTGATAAACGCGTGAAAATATTTCAAATGAAGGCACAGCCGTCCATTTAACAAATGGATTGACATTTTGTGAAGTTTTAATGTCAAATTTTGTAGCTGTAGGAAAATATCTTCCATTAAATTCGTAGCGTGTATAGTGCCATGATTTCGTGAATTATAGGCAACTGTTTAAGAGACAGTGGGTTGCTTGTGCTTGATGGTCGCAGCAATGAAGGCGCCAAGCATGGTTTATTCTATGATTTATGAAACCGACATGATTACAATAATCATTAAACACCCTTGAGAATGATTATTGTAAACATCAAAGGTTTCTACACTTTAATATAAAAATGAAATTACCGTATGAAAAAAGTTCAATTTAACCTATTGCATTCTGTTACATTAGTGCTCGCGCTTGTTTTTCTTTTCGCTGCCTGTGAAGAAGAGGTGGTGGTGGAGAAAGAAAAGGAGAAGGAGGAGGAGACGGAGCGGCCGAAGTTTTTCGTGGATATCAGAATCACCAAGTTACCCGACAAAACCACGTTCAGGTTGGGTGAAGAACCAGATTTTTCCGGGTTGGAGGTGGTGGAGTTGTACACCGATGGCTCCAAGAAACCCATTACTGACTTCGAGGTTAGCTGCTCGGACATTTTGTTAAAGAAGGGAACCACGAAAGCTACCGTTACGGCCAGAAACCGAAGCAAAACGTTTAACATCACGTTTGAAGGCGATCTCGTGGAAACGGGACTTCCGGTTGTGTACATCGTGACCGAAGGTAACGCGGTGATTGACTCGAAGGAGAACTACGTGAATGCGACAATGACCATCAAGGAGAAAGGGAAAGAGCTGTCGAAACAATCGATGAGGATTCGTGGCAGGGGCAACGCCACCTGGACCTACCCCAAAAAACCATATCGGCTTAAGTTGGATAACAAGTCGGCCCTGCTGGGGATGAACGAGCATAAGGATTGGGTGTTGTTGGCCAACTACTGCGATAAATCGTTGCTGCGCACGGGAATTTCGTTTAAGCTCAGCGAGCTGATGAAGTTTGCATGGACTCCTGACTCCAGGTTCGTGGAGGTGGTGTTAAATGAAGAGTACATGGGTAATTACCAGTTAGTGGAACAGATAAAACGAGACAAGAACAGGGTGAACATACCCAAAGATGGCTACCTGTTCGAGCGTGATAATTACTACTGGCAGGAGCCCCGCTATTTCGTTTCCAACCGGGGGTATGGCTACTCGTTTAAAAATCCTGATCCGGAGGAGGATTTAACGGATGAGCAGTGGCAATACATCCTGGATTACGTGAACGAACTTGAAGCGGTGCTCGCATCCGATCACTGGAATGACCCGGAAACGGGTTACCCGAAATACATCGACACGAGGAGCTTCGCCTTGTGGTTTATTTTTCACAACATCCTCGCGAACATCGACACGAACGTGTACATGACCAAGGACGATATGGGCAGTTCAAAAATAGTGATGGGTCCCGTATGGGACTTCGAGTGGTCGATAGGTATTGGTTGGTACGATGGCCCAAGGCCCAGGCCCGCCAACTACTACGTTTGGAATCGTGACTTCTACTTTGACACGCTGCTGAAAGACCCCGCGTTCAAAAAACTGATCAAGGAGGAGTGGCAAAAACTGGACGTGTACGACCAACTGCTCAACTACTTTGATGAGACGGCAAAACTGCTGGATAAATCCCAGAAGTTCAACTTCAGGAGATGGGATATTTTGAATATCAGGGTCAGCGTAGGTGGCAGACCACTGGGGTCCTACGAGGAAGAGGTGGCGTGCGACCGGCAGTTTTTCATCAATCACTATAACTGGCTGAACGGCGAGATATATAGGTATTAATCCTTTTTCGTATTGTCGTGATGCCGATATTTAAAGGAATAAATTCATCATCTAAATCGAAAAGCTATTAATTTAACGTGAGTTCGATATAATTTTTAAAACATTTTTTATATCGAACTCACGTCAATTAAGAAATCATTAATCTTAATCTGTTTAGACATATTTTCCAACGCGTTAATCTCTCTTTGTCGGGTTTCAATATTTTTTATACTATAACAAGCTTGCACGGCAATTTTTTCTTCTCCTTGTTAGGTCTCTCCATCACCAAGTCACCCTGTCTCCCATTCACTTTCTCTCAATTTTAGCTCCCAACTTATTCAACCGCACATCGATATCCTGATAACCTCGGTCAATTTGGTCAATGTTGTGGATGGTGCTGATACCTTCGGCGCTCATGGCAGCGATAAGCAGGGAAATTCCCGCGCGGATATCCGGCGAAGTCATTGTCATGCCACGTAGGTGGAATCGGTCGCCCAACCCAATAACGGTCGCGCGGTGCGGGTCGCATAAAATAATTTGAGCACCCATATCAATGAGTTTATCCACAAAAAACAAACGACTCTCAAACATTTTCTGATGAATAAGCACGCAGCCTTCGGCTTTGGTTGCTACAACAAGCATTACGCTGAGCAAGTCTGGCGTAAGTCCGGGCCACGGCGCATCGGCAATGGTGAGGATGGAGCCATCGATAAATGATTCGATGGTGTAGCTTTCTTGTGCCGGAATGTATAAATCATCGCCATGTTGTTGCACTGTAATACCTAATTTACGGAAACTTTCGGGAATAATGCCCAAGTTTTGTATCGATGCATTCTTAATGGTTATTTCTGATGCGGTCATGGCTGCCATACCGATGAAGCTACCCACCTCAATCATGTCGGGTAAAAGTCGATGGCGGCATCCCTTTAGTGCTGTAACACCTTCTACGATAAGTCGGTTCGAGCCAATTCCTTCTATTTTCGCACCCATTCGCACTAACATGCGGCTCAATTGTTCCACGTAGGGTTCGCACGCGGCGTTGTAAATAATGGTTTGGCCTTCTGCAAACACTGCTGCCATAAGAAGATTGGCGGTTCCGGTAACGGAGGCTTCGTCCAACAGGATATATTGTCCGCGCAATGTTTCGGCAGTAAGTGAGAATAACTGTTTTTTTTCGTCGAAAACCAGTTTGGCTCCTAATTTCATAATTCCGTTGAAGTGAGTATCTAAACGACGACGTCCTATTTTATCGCCACCCGGCTTTGGAACTGTGGTGCTTCCAAATCGTGCCAGCATGGGACCAACAATCATTATTGACCCTCGCAAAGCGGCAATTTGGCGCATATAATTTTCGGTTTTCGTAAACTCCAAGTCAATATCAGATGCTTGAAATGAATATGTATCGGCGCTTAACCGATTAACTTTCACACCCATATCGCGCAGCAAAGCGATAAGATTGTTTACATCGAGAATATCGGGAATATTTTCTATAATAACTTCTTCTTCGGTAAGCAACGTCGCGCAAATTACCTGTAATGCTTCGTTTTTGGCTCCTTGCGGAGTGATTTCTCCTTTGAGGCGCTGTCCGCCTTCGATAACAAATGAGGACATACTGTTTTGCGATTTTGGTTTTATTCAATGCTTTACGTTAAAATATCCATACTTCGGGTTCGAGTGATACACCATATTGTTGAAATACGCTGTTTTGAATATCGTGCATGAAGTTTACTATTTCTTGCCCGCTTTCAGTTCCGTAGTTTACGATGATGAGTGCGTGATGTTCGTACGTACCCACATCTCCTTTTCGTTTTCCTTTAAATCCTGCTTTTTCGATAAGATAAGCTGCCGATGTTTTATATCCGTCTTCTTTGGCATTGTAAACAGGCGCATCGGGTAGGAGGGTAAGTAGCTTCTCTTTTTCTTCCTTCGTCAGAATAGGGTTTTTAAAGAAACTTCCGGCGTTGGGTAAACTGTTGTAATCGGGTAGTTTACGTGTGCGAATGCGGATAATGGCTTCGCGAACCTGCGATAAATTGGGAGTGGTAATATTTTTCAATTCATGATTCAAGTCCACATATTTTTCTTTGTACTCGAAACTTTTGCTTAACCTGAAAACCACGTGGGTAATAATGTGTTTTCGTGTACGTTTAAAAATACTGTTCCGATACTCAAACTCGCATTCCGCATTCGAAAACTCAACCATTTTGCCGGACTCTATTTCAACGGCTATTACTTTCACAATTACGTCTTTCACTTCGGCTCCATATGCTCCGATGTTCTGAATGGGCGCCGCGCCAACCGTGCCGGGAATAAGTGAAAGGTTTTCCACACCCGAATATCGATGCGAAACACAGTACGCTACAAAATTGTCCCAATCTTCGGCTGCGCCCGCTTCAATTTCTACGAAATCGGTGTTTTCAGAAATTGTTCTTATTCCACGCATTGCAGGATTGATAACAAGTCCGTTAAAATCTTGCGTAAAAAATATATTGAATCCGCCTCCTAAAATAAATTTTGGTTCATTGGCGTAAGTTTGTAGTAATTCCTGCAATTCATCCACCGTTTCGGGCTGCGCGAAAAGTTTAGCGATTGCTTTTGTGCGGAAAGAGTTGTAAGGTTGTAGTTGTATATTTTGTTGAATGTTCATTCGAGTTCCCAGTTTTTATTGGTTTTGGATGCCACGTTTTTATCTGTATATAAGAAACACACACGGTTTCTTGTGCATATCGGGCAATTTCCCTTTCCAGGACTTAATGGATTTTGTAACAATATATTCATCATCGCACGAAATGTTCATGGCGATACATAATCGGGTTTGTGGTTTGCAATGCTGCAAGATATCTTCGGCAAGCTTCTGATTTCGATAAGGCGTTTCGATAAAAAGTTGTGTCTGGTCTTCGGCGTAAACACGGTTTTCTAATTTCTTCAATGTTTTTATTCGCTCACCTGCATCGATGGGTAAATAGCCGTGAAAAGCAAAACTTTGTCCGTTAAATCCCGATGCCATTACCGCCATCAATAACGATGAGGGACCAACCAACGGAACCACTTTTATTCCTTCGCATTGCGCAATTTCCACCACATCAGCGCCCGGATCAGCAATAGCCGGACAACCGGCTTCGGAAATTATGCCTACACTTTCGCCTTGCCGGATGGGCTTCAGGTATTCCGAAATATGTTGTCGGTCGGTATGTTCGTTCAGTTCGTAAAAAGTAAGCGAATCGATGTCGATCTCCTTGTTGCATTGCTTCAAAAAACGACGCGCCGAACGCACATTTTCCACGATGAAATGGCGCAAATCGGAGATAATTTGAGTGTTATATGAAGGCAAAACCCTGTCGACCGATGTGATGCCCAGCGTAGTAGGAATTAAATACAAATCAGCGTTTTTCATAGCAAGTGATTTACAGCCATATATTTCCACAATGGCGCAGCCATAGTGGCCTGAATGATCTCTCCATTCAACAGCAATTTTTTTAGTTCATCGAGTGAAAAGAGGTGAACCGTAAGATCTTCGGAGTCTTCCAGCGCCTGAACATTTATTTTTTCCACATCTTCGGCAACGAAACAGTATGAAAGGTTAGTGTTGGCGCTCGCGTTGGGAGAAACACAAATTAACTCGCTCCATTTCCCGTTTCCGTAACCGGTTTCTTCCATCAATTCCCTTTTTGCCGATTCGAGCGGCGATTTGTCGTCGTTTTCGCAAACTCCGGCGCACAATTCGTAACAAACCTGACCTAATCCATGTCGGTATTGCTTTACCATTACAAACTTTTTTTCGCGTGTTATCGCGATAATGTTTACCCAGTTGTTATATTCCAGCACATAATATTCGGGAGCGATATTTCCGTTGGGCAGTTGCAACCGTTCTCTTCTGACCGTTAACCAGGGTTTCCGATGCAGGTATTCGCTATCCAATACTTTCCAATGTAGTGATTTGTCGTCGCTTTTCAAATTCATCGATAAAAATTTTCTTGCAAAATTAGCCAAAATGTCTTTACTTTTCGATTTTTTGAATCAATAACCAAAACGGATAAGGTCACCTAATGAATCGATTTTTATTTTATCGGCAAACTCAATAACCAGATTTATGTTGGCAAACGCGATGAAAACCGCCACCATAAAAACCAACCCGTACAAACCGCCGGTTATATGTGCCGAGTGATTTACTCCCTTGGATTGCTTTTTATCGAGAGAAACAGATATCAGCAAAAAGATGATTCCGAAAAGAAAGGCCGGCAACCAGATGGGAATAAACAAAACTCCCATGTAATTCATCGGATTGACGAGAATATAGGCGAAAATTATCGCTGAAACTGCTCCCGATGCTCCCAGACTCCGGTAATTAGTGTTGTCCTTCTGTTTAAGGTAAGTTGGAAGTATGGAAACCGGTAACGCGGTTATATACAGAAGCAAGAAATAAATAGTTCCCATTTGTTGTCCGAAAATAGTTTTAAAAGCCTGCTCGATATCGCCGCCAAAAAAATAGAGCGTGAACATGTTAAAGATAAGGTGCGTGTAATCGGCGTGCAATACACCGTAGGTGAAAAATCGATACCATTGCCCATGTTTGGCTTCGGTAGGACAGAAAATAAATTTGTCCATCATTGTGTAATTGCTGAAAGCCGCAATGGAAATAATGGCTGTTATCCCGATTATAATGAAGGTGATCATAATTTTTTTTGCGTAAAGATAAAGAAAAAGGATTGAATTATATAGTTCAACCCTTTTTCTGAAAGTATATATTGAAATTTTCCTATTTTTTTGTGGCAGCAATTACTCCGCGGAAATATCCGATGGATTCGGCAATTCCCAAAAACGGATCATCCATATTGCGTTCGTGTTCCAGGCTGCAAACACCATCGTAGCCCACTTTTCGAAGCATTTTCACAAATCCCGGAATATCCAGAATTCCCCGTCCTACTTCTACCGAATAGCCTTGTTTGGTAGCTCCGGTAACGTCTTTAATATGCACATCGAAAACGCGTGATTTGTATTTCTTTAGGTCTTTCACCGGATCTTTTCCGTTACGGCGGTCGTGACCGATGTCCAGACACATCCCGATACGCGGGTCAAGATCTTTCACGTTTTTCCAAACATCATCAGCATCGGGATAAAGCGGCATATCAGGCCCATGCAGGTGAATGGCATATTTGAAATCGTATTCCTTAACTTTTTTGTCCACGTAAGGCAGCAAGTCGTAATTGGGCACGCCAACAATCATTTTCACTCCCACGCGTTTAGCATACTCAAACGCTCTGTCGATTTCTTCCTCAGACCGCATGTAAATAGGTCCAACAGCGTATCCGGTAACGTTTTTGGCTTTCAGTTTGGCATGAAAAGCAGCAATTTGCTCATCGGTACTGTTTAGCGAAAGATGAAAATCCTTGATGCACAGGTAGTGTACATCGCATTTTTGCATAATTTCCAGTGTTTTGTCCAAATCGAATTTAACGAACGTGTAGCCTGCCATTCCAACTTTGAATTTTTCGAACGTGTCCGGCGCAGGTTGAGGTTCGGGGCGTTGTTGTGCGTGGATAAGCAGAGAAATTATCAACGCCGAAAGGATAAATAGAATCTTTTTCATGTCATAATTTATTTCTGTGTGCGTGCACAAAAATACAAATTTTATAACAATATCGAAATAGAAAGTGAATTTTGTTGCAAAAAAAAAATCGCTCATTTAATAAATCGAACCTTTTTTCGTTACTTTGTAAACGCCTAAAGTTAACGGAAAAATGAAACTCTTTTTAGATTCCCGACAACTCGTAAAATATGTTTTTGTAGCTGTAGCGATTGCAATTGCCGTGGTTTCGCTTGTTTTTTCGAACAGGCTGGTGAAAGAATTGGCCAAAGAAGAACGGAATAAAATCGAGATTTGGGCTGCTGCAACCGAATTGCTTGCCAAAGGCGATGAGAATGCCGATATGAATCTCGTATTGCAGATTTTGCAAAGCAACAAGACCATTCCGATTATTTTGTACGATAAAACTGCCGAAACGGCTACGGCGAACAACATAAAACTTCCCGAAAAAGACTCTCGCGAATTTCTACTGAAAAAAATAGATAAGTTTGCCGAAAAACACGCTCCCATTCCGCTCGAAGAGTTTAATCAGTATGTTTATTACGATGACTCCTATATTCTCAAGCGATTGCAGGTTTACCCGTATGTACAATTATTGGTGATTTCCATATTTATTGCGTTAGCGTTTTTTGCTCTCAGAAGTTCTCAGAAAGCGCAGCAAAACAAGGTCTGGGTGGGTTTGTCGAAAGAAACGGCGCATCAATTGGGAACGCCCATTTCATCGTTGATAGGCTGGACGGAATATTTGAAAATGAAGGATATTGATCCTGCGTTGATGAATGAAATGGGTAAAGATGTTCATCGGCTGGAAGTTATTGCCGAGCGGTTTTCAAAAATCGGCTCCGTTTCCGATAGCAAACCCGTGGACTGGCAGGGAAGGGTGAGAAAATCGGTTGCTTATCTCGAAAAGCGGATTTCAGATAAAGTACAGTTGGTTTTCGATTTTCCCGAATCGCCAATGACAGTTCAACTTAATGAGTCCCTATTTAGCTGGGTTATCGAGAATTTAACCAAAAATGCCGTGGATGCGATGAGCGGACAAGGCATCATTACTTACTCGATGGGAGAAAAAGGGAAGTATTATTTTCTTGACATAACCGATACCGGAAAAGGTATTCCTAAATCGAAGTTCAAGAGTATCTTTTTAACCGGTTTTACCACCAAGGAACGAGGATGGGGGCTGGGGTTATCCCTCGCAAAGCGAATTGTTGAGGATTATCACAACGGGAAGATTTTTGTAAAACAATCCGAAATCGGGAAAGGAACTGTGTTTAGAGTTTTGTTGAAGAAACATTAATCTGCAAATGACAAAATTAATCTTATTTGGCAATTCTTTTTTCAAATTTAGAGCAATTATATCTATCTTTACCAATTACATGAAATTAACATTAAAGCAATTAATATGAAAACTTTATCAAATTTAATAAAGCGCTGCTATTATCCTAGAGCATTGTTTGTAATAATTTTTATTACAGTTTCTGTTCCAAAAATAGCCGCAAATTTATCGGTTAATAATCAAGAGTACAGGAATATAATGGACTTTATTTACGCTAATATTTCTTATCCAACTGAGGCTATTGAAAAAGGAGCAGAAGGATTAGTTACTGTATCTTTTCAAATAGAAAATGGCAAACTTTCCGATTTAAAATTGATTAAAGAGCAAGATACAGCACTTAATAGTGAAGTTATGCGTCTTTTTAGTTCAATCCCTCAATCCTTAATCGATAAAGAATCTGAAAAGAAAGTGAGCGAGTACTCTGTTTTATTTAGGTTGAATATTTCCATGGGTAGTAAAGAGTATTTTGTTTCTTCCGTTCCGGACAACACCTTTGTTTTAACTTACTTGGAAAAACCGAATAGAGAAAACACAGCATATGGGTCACCCTATATGGTGGTGGTAAATGGAAAAATTTCACCAAACTCAATCTTATCAAAGATAAAACCGGATGAAATTACTTCATTTAACATAATAAAGAGCGCAGCTGCTGAAATGAATAAAGAAGCAACTAATAATGGCGTTGTTTTTGTTAATCTGAAAGATTATGAGCCGCTAAATATTGACATAAGTCAACTGAAAAATCTTCCAAAAAAAGAACAGCCCATTTTTGTTGTTGACAATATCAAAACAGATGCTTCCTCAGTAAATCCCGATGAAATAGAATCTCAGTTTATGGTTGACGGAAAAGTTGGTAAGAAACTTTACGACAATGGAGGAGAGAATGGAGTAGTTTTCATAAAGAGCACAAAAAATGTAAGGTATAGAACAATGGTTCCACCAAGAGACCCAAATGAGATAATCTATATACGTTAATTTAAAATCATACTTAATGCGGAGTTTTTGTTGAGAGATTAGATTTTATCTCGGTCCTTATCTCTTTCGCATCGGCAAATCGGGTTAGCAAGCCAACCGAATAATCCATTGCTTCCTGCAAACCTTCTTTTCCTGAATATCCGTTTATAATCATCAGTAAATAAGTGGTTTCTGTAGTTATTTTTGTGCGTTCTTCATCGCTGGTGGGTGTTCCGATTCCTCCGATTTCATCACGATAAACAGGCAATCCTTCAATGTTCAACATTCCGCGGCCAATAGCCTCAAACGGTTCACCGGATTTTCCCACGCCAAGCGTAAGATTTCCTTGGATATTGTCGGCATCGAATCCGCCAATGGAATATCCGGTTTTCAACGAAACTAAATTTATCAAATCCACTAATGTATCAATCTGATATAGGTTTGCATTTTTAATTATCCGCCTGCACAACGCTTCTGCCGAAGGCCGATACCGGCTCGGATCTTTTCCCAGCTTTTTATAAGCCTGTCGAGTAGCAAGAATCGTTTTACGTTTGGCTATATCCTCCATTTTGTATTTCGCACGAAAATCTTCCGAAAATGCGTCGATTTCTTTCCATAATTCATCGTTGTAAGGCGAGTTCTTCACCTGACATAATATCGCGGAAAAGTGAAATTCGGGACAGGCAGCATAAATTTCTTTACTGACGGTTATTTTTATATCGTTCATTACAAAAAGTTTTACAGAGAAAACTATTTTCAACGGATTAGAAATACAAATTTACAAAATCTCAAGCAAACTTTTCAATATTTGCCGCAAGAGGATGAATTTATGAAAAATAACCTACAAAAAGTTGTGAAAAACGACGGCAATGACTATATTTGCGTGAGTTTTTGTTTTTCTATGACTGACGAGAAAAAAAAGTTGTTGACTGATTTGGAGTTTCGTGTGAGACAAGTGATGTACCGGTGCGATACTCTTAAAGAAGAAAATATTCGCTTGAAATCTGATTTACAGGATATTCAACAACAGTTTGCCGAAAAGAAAGAGCAACTCGATCAGTTGAAAACAAAATACGATAGTTTAAAAACGGCAAGAACCATTACTGCAGCATCGGTGGATGTGGAAATAGCCAAAAATAAACTGTCGAAATTAGTGCGAGAAGTTGATAAATGCATAAATTTATTGAAAAGTTAAAACCCAAAAATTTATGCTATGGGCGACGAAAAGTTTTTATTAACATTGGAAGTTGACGGGCGAAGGTATCCGCTGAAAATCAAGCAATCGGAAGAGGAAGCCTTTAGAAAAGCCGCCAAAACAATAAACGATAAATTAAACCAATACAGGGTTAAATTCGGATCAAATCCCGATTTAACCGCTCAGGATTTTATGGCAATGACTGCCATACAGGCGTTGGTGGAAAATTTTTTAGTTGGGAGTAAGAATAATACGAAACCCTACGAAGACACAATCGGTTTTTTGATAAAAGAACTGGATGTTTTTCTAAAAAAGTAGAATAAAATCCTGATTATCAGGGTTAATTTGTATCGCACTTTTTTACGGTTGATTTTTAATCGACTCAGAAATTGTGCGATTTTTATTTTTTAAAATACAAAAATTAGAAGCTGTCTTGAATTTTTTTATGCAATTTTTTTAGTCATTTTTTGATGGATTTGGGCTTTTTTTCGCATCAAATAGCGGGTTATTTAAAAAAAGAAAAGTTCAAAGACGTGAAAAAGGGCAAGAAAAAATATAAAGGATAGAAATAAAACATAATCCGTAAAATTAAAAACAGTTTCTTAATATAAGAACAACTTTAGAACTTTTTTCTTGCATTTAGTCGGATTGATTAAATGCGAGAATTTTATAAATAATTAATAATCAGAAATATGGAAATAGTTATAGGAGTTACCGGATTAATTATCGGAGCAATTGTCGCCTGGTATTTAACCGGTAAAGCAGCAAATTCGCGCGCCCAAAATATTTTGAGCGATGCAGAAAAGGATGCTGAAGTAATCAGGAAGAATAAATTACTGGAAGCTAAAGAGGAAATTATTTCGATGAAGGCTGAAGCCGAAAAACAGGTAAATGCTCGCACATCGAAAATACAAATTACCGAAAACCGACTGAAACAGCGTGAAATGTCGTTAAACCAACGTCAGGAAGAGTTGAGCAAAAAAGGCAGCGAAATTGATGCTATTCGCATTAACCTGGATAGACAGCAGGAGTTGTTGGATAACAAAAGTTCGGAGTTAGAAAAAGTTTATCGCCAATCGGTGGAAAAACTGGAATCCATTTCAGGCCTTTCGGCTGATGAAGCAAAGGAACGTTTAGTTGAGTCGATACGTGAAGAGGCCAAAACCAATGCTCAATCGTACATCAACGAGATTATGGAAGAAGCCAAAATGACGGCTAATAAAGAAGCTAAACGCATTGTGGTTCAGAGTATTCAGCGCGTTGCGACGGAGACTGCCATTGAGAATGCCGTTACGGTTTTTCATATCGACTCCGATGAAGTGAAAGGGCGTATAATTGGGCGTGAAGGCCGAAATATCCGCGCATTGGAAGCTGCCACCGGAGTTGAAATCGTTGTTGACGATACGCCCGAGGCTATTGTTTTGTCGGGTTTCGACCCTGTGCGCCGCGAAATTGCCCGTTTATCGCTTCATCAACTCGTTGCCGATGGCCGTATTCACCCGGCAAGGATTGAAGAGGTTGTTTCGAAAGTGAAGAAACAGATTGAAGAAGAAATCGTTGAAACCGGAAAACGTACCGTTATCGATTTGGGAATACACGGAATGCATCCCGAATTAATTCGCTTGATAGGGAAAATGAAATATCGTTCATCGTACGGACAAAACCTGCTGCAACACTCTCGTGAAACAGCTAATTTGTGTGCCATTATGGCTACGGAACTCGGTTTGAATCCTAAAAAAGCACGCCGCGCCGGATTGTTACACGACATTGGTAAAGTTCCCGATGATGAGCCCGAATTGCCGCACGCCATGTTAGGTATGAAACTAGCAGAAAAATACAAAGAAAAACCCGATATCTGCAACGCTATCGGTTCGCACCACGACGAAGTAGAAATGACCACGTTGCTAGCGCCTATCGTTCAGGTTTGTGATGCTATTTCGGGAGCGCGTCCCGGCGCTCGCCACGAAATCGTGGAGGCATACATGAAACGTCTGAATGATTTGGAAAACCTGGCGCTTTCATATCCCGGCGTAGTAAAAACGTATGCTATTCAAGCAGGTCGCGAGTTACGCGTAATTGTTGGAGCAGACAAACTTAACGACAGCGATACCGAAAAACTTTCGGAAGAGATCGCGAGGAAAATTCAAACCGATATGACCTATCCCGGGCAAGTGAAAATTACCGTAATCCGTGAGACAAGAGCAGTAAGCTACGCGAAATAAAAACATTTCACGGTACGACTATAATTCACGCCGTAAATAGTGAAAAATTTGAACTGTTTAACTGACAGTCGCTCTGTCCAGAGATATAAAACAAAAAAGCCGCCAATTGGCGGCTTTTTTGTTACTAACACACATTGAAATTATTATTATCTGCGTCCTGAAGAAGACCTGCCCGATTCGGAACTACTTCTTGAAGAACTGCTTTCGCTGCTTCGGGTTGGTGATGAAGTCGTTCTGCTGCTTCTCGTGCTCGACGAAGAACTTTGCTGTCTTACATTCCCTGTACTCCTCGATGAAGTTGATGAACTACTACGGCTCACGTTAGCATTACTGCTTCGAGTTTGCGCAGGGGCGGAATTTACGTTGCTTCTCGAACGAGAAGAAGAAGAACTACTGCCGCTTACCTGACTCGGCGCCGAAGAGCGTGTTGAGTTTTGCGTTTGACGGTTTACCGTAGTTGAGGGACTGCTCTGGCTACTTCTGGTTGTTTGCTGAGGCGCAACACTTCTTGAACTGTTGCCCGATTGTCGAGAGGTGTTCGCTTCGCGCGTTGTGCCGCTTCGAGTCGGGCTTTGCGTATTCGAGCGGCTGTTTATCGCTTCGCGGTTCGAAGTTCCTGCGCTTCTCGTAGTTGCACTTCTGTTCACTTCGCTGCTGCGAGTACCGGAGTTAACCGCGCCTCTGGTTGCAGAAGAACTTCTCGATGCTGAGTTTACATTACCCGATCTCGAAACATTTCCACTTCTGCTGCTTCTCGAGGCGTCGGGATTGTAAACGCTTACCGTTCTGTCACTGACTGTTGT
>MVZJ01000046.1 GCA_002069095.1 Bacteroidetes bacterium ADurb.BinA174
CACCTATTTTTACGGCATCGGCGGTAATTACTCTTCCTGCTCGACTGCTTGCATTGGAGAGCGTGATTTTGTGATTTTTTCCTTCGTCGAAATCGAAATATCCAAGAAAAATCCATGTGCCGCCACCCATTTGTTGATTTACGTGAAAATCGGTTTTCCCACCCGCATGATACACGCTGTAAAGCGCATCTTGCGTACTGTTTTTAACGGTTTGATAAGAGATGTACACTCCGTACTTTCCTTTTTTGGAAATGTCGGGCGTCCAGGTAGCTATGCTTTCCGCTCCACGAGAAATGGTTTTTGTTTGCCGCGCTGTTCCCATCCCGAAAGGATTTTCTCCGTCTAAGTAAACTTGTTTGGGATTAGCGAAACCCGAAAAGGGTGAGTTTTGCCATTGCTCTTTACCGTTTGTTTCAGAGTAAAAATTGTCTTCCGAATCGTTGTCTATGATTATTTCCGTTGTATTGTAGTCGCGTTCTCGTGGAAGGAGGAGATTGGCTCCGGCATTTTCGAGCATGGGAACCAAAAACGGCACGACATAGCTTTGCGTATATAAATCTTCCACCGTTTGAAAGATGCGGGCGCGTTGCCACTCCCATCGGGCGAGTTTTTGTTCGTAATACCAACCGTGGCTTTGCCACATTGCTATATGGTTGTTTTTTAACCCTTTGCTGAAATCGTTTTCGGGTGCTGAGATGTTGGCTACAAGCGGAATTTTTACTTTGTGCGCAATGATTCGGCTTTTGTCTTTTGCCGATTGCCGATAAAAATTGGGAACAAGCGTCCCGATTTCTTGTCCGTCGGAAAAAACGCTGATGCGATATTTCTTTTGAGCTTCGGGTAAGTGAAACCGAACACTGTCGTAAATCAGGCGAACGGTGTTTTCTCGCATCGGCAAATAGGAGAGTGAAAGGTTGGTATGAAACTCGATGCTTTTTTTCTTGTCGTTCACGGCGATGCTGTCCACCGCAACTTTACCGGGACGAAGTAGCGTTTCGCGATAAATATTGGTTAAGGATGAGTTTATTTTCGGTTTTAACTCATCCTGAATTGCATTTTGCGAAAAAGCGAAGTGCGTGGCAACAAAGAAAAAGAATACAAAGTATAAACGCTTCATCTTATAACTTCCTTTCTCTTGTACGTTAAAAACGTATAGTCATACTTATGTCTTTCATCCGCTTTATACTCTTCTTTTTCAATTAATTCCCATTCATCGAAGTTGATTTGAGGGAAAAAGGTATCGGCATTTTCAAAAGTATGATGAATGCGTGTGAGATATAACTTTTGCACCGATTGCAACGATGAGCGATAGAGTTGTCCGCCACCGATAATGAAAATCTCTTTTTCGGATGGAGCTTTTTCAATCGCTTCTTCAAGCGAACGCACCACGATGCAATCGGGATAATTTTCCGATTTATCGGACGTAATAACAATGTTCGTGCGATTAGGCAATGCACCTTTCGGCAAAGATTCATACGTGTGTCGTCCCATTACAACGGTATGTCCCGATGTAACGTTTTTAAAATGCTTCAAATCGTTGGGTAGATGACAAAGTAATCCACCATCTTTACCGATAGCGTTTTGCTCGTCTATTGCGACTATGCTGTTAAAAAGCCTAAAGCTCTTTAACTTTGAAGAAGCACAAGTGGAATTCGTACCGTTTTTCGAATTAATAATCGTCATAATATTCAATATTTCGCACCAATTGGGTTTTTAGCTTTTCGTTTTCATATACTTTTTTAGTTGTCCAATTGTTCTTATTGTCATATTTATACTCAATCTTTGTTGTTGTTTTTACTTCAGATTCTTTGTCTGCACTAAACAGTCGTTCTTCAATTTCATTTCCTTGCTCGTCTTTCTTATAATTGGTAATTGTTGTTGACCCAAGATAATGGTTGGTTTTTTGCAAAAGAGTTCCATTCTTATCATAGACATATTCTTCATCTAACTTATATCTTTTTTTTCCGGTCTCTTTTTTCGATGTGGAAGATAACTTCTGCAAGACTTGTCCTTTGTCATTGCGTTTCCAATATGTGTCATAGTAAATTCCCGAAATTGTGACAAATGTAATGTTGTTGAACAGGCGATCATACTTATCGTGTCTCAAAATCTCTTCCATTTTAAGCTCTCCATTTTCATTATAATATTCTTTGACAATATTTCTGTCTTTATAGTCATACCTATTGATTATTATCGTTGATAATTTATTTTTGAAATATTGTTTCTCCTTTATCAAGTTTCCTCTCAAATCATACTCGTATGTGTTGAGCCAATTAAGTTTGTTTTTTTTGTTTTCAGTTTCAATACGTATGATTTTTTTATTTTTATTATAGGTGTTTTTACTAAAAGAGTGGTTCAGATTATCATAACTTTCAATAATATATCCGTTTTCATCAAAATAATAAGAAAAAAATAAATCGGGAACATTGAAAGATTTTAAATCGAAACTATTTTTCATATCCATAATTGATGATTTTACTTTGCCATTTAAATTCAATTGCTCCCAATCTGTTATAACACCTTTGCTTTGGGCATAAAAAATTCCGGGCACAAGTAAAATCAAAAAAGACACATAGAGTTTAATACTTGATAAAGAAATATTTGTTGAAAAAATATTCATTCTTAATAATAAGATGACTATTAAGTAAACCTTGTTCGTGTTATACGCTTACTACTCCTTTAATATGCGGATGCGGATTGTAATCAGTCAACTCAAAATCTTCAAATTTGAACGAGAAAATATCCTTAACATCGGGATTGATTTTCATTTGAGGTAACGGACGCGGTTCACGCGATAATTGCAAATTAACCTGCTCCAAATGATTCAGATAAATATGTGCATCGCCAAAAGTATGAACAAATTCGCCTTCTTTCAATCCTGTAACTTGCGCCATCATTTTCAACAACAACGCATACGAAGCGATATTAAACGGAACACCCAGAAAAATATCGGCACTACGCTGATAGAGTTGTAAACTCAATTTTCCGTTTGCAACATAGAACTGAAAAAACGCGTGGCAGGGCGGTAGGTTCATGTTGGGTAAATCGGCTACGTTCCATGAACTAACGATAATTCGGCGCGAATCGGGATTGTTTTTAAGCGTTTTCATAACTTCCGAAATTTGGTCGATGTGACCTCCGTTGTAATCGGGCCACGACCGCCACTGATAGCCGTAAATATGTCCTAAATCACCGTCATCGTCTGCCCATTCGTTCCAAATGCGTACTCCGTTATCGTTCAGGTATTTTATGTTGGTGTCACCGTTTAAAAACCACAATAGTTCGTGAATAATGGATTTCAGATGCAGTTTCTTAGTAGTTAATACCGGAAATCCTTCGCTTAAATCGTAACGACTTTGATGTCCGAAAACACTTATGGTTCCCGTTCCTGTTCTATCTTCTTTTTTTACACCTTCGTCTAATACACGACGAAGCAAATCTAAATACTGTTTCATTTTTTTATAAAAAGTGCGACAAGCAAAGGCGTATATCAAATAGATGCCTTTTTATCGCATAATTTAGAAAACAAAAGTACGATATTTTTATCAATTTGCATATTAACTGCGAATGTGGTTTTATTACTCAAAATTTTATTTTTGTGGTTTTAAAATTAAAACAAATGTTTTTTATACTTATCTTTGGAGAAACTTAATTTTTAAACTCTATGAACTTATCAGAATTATTAAACAGTCCTATCGGACAATCGGTAATTAATAACGTATCCGGCCAGTTGGGCATGAATAAAAAGCAGGCCGCCAGTGCTATTAGTATTGCGCTTCCTGTAATCTTAAGTGGAATGCAACGAAACGTACAAACGGAACAAGGAGCACAAAGTTTAAATAATGCTTTAAATGATTCGAGACACGACGGTAGCTTACTCGATAATCTTGGTACGTTGCTGGGCGGTAGTTCGCAGTCGGTTAGCCAGGATGGAAGCAAGATTTTAGGACACATCTTTGGAGCTAACAAATCTGCCATTGAACAAGGAATTTCTCAAAAAACCGGGATTAGCCTGCAGAAAATTGGTCCAATGTTGGCTTTATTAGCACCGATTGTTATGGCTTACCTCGGAAAAGAAAAGCGTCAAACAAATACCAATGCCGGCGGACTTGGCGATCTGTTAGGCGGTTTATTGGGTGGTGGACAACCGCAAAGAAGAAGCGGCGGCGGATTAATGGATATGGTTGGCGGTCTCTTAGATAAAAACCGCGACGGCAATGTTCTCGATGATATTTTGGGAATGATAAAGTAACGAAAAGATATAGTTATTTTTACTGAAGAAAGTCCTGAATAAGGACTTTTTTATTATTTTTTGAAAAAAAGTAAATAATTAGTTTTGGAAATGTGTATTAACAGTTAAACGAATGCAATTTTTTATAGTCAATTAATCAAGAAAAAACTCTTAATATTTACACTTATGAAAAGAAATGTTTTTACTTCCCTCTTAGCCGTTATCCTTTTACTCGGAGTAACTTTTGGTGTTACTTCATGTTCAAATAACGATGATATTCTTGAAACACAATGGAAAGTTATCCCAATATCCATAAAAAAAGCGGATTGGAAATGGAATGCTACAGACGGCCAATACGAAGTCATTGTAAACATACCTGAACTGACAAAGTTTGTTTTTAATGAAGGAGCTGTAATAGCATATGTTAAATTCAATGCAACCACAAAAGCACCACTTCCATACTCTAAATCGTATTCATATCAATATACAGGAAACGACGGCAAAACTTATACGGGTTATTATACCGAGCATATTAAATGTGATTTTCAGGTAGGAAGTCCTTCAACAGTAGCTTTTTATATAGAAGCATCCGATTTACAAAGGGCTGATGAATATTTAGAAGATAAAGAATTTCAAGTAGTATTAATCTGGTAAAAAAATTAATAAAATGAAAAGAAAGATTTTATTTGCTTTTTCGTTACTTTTTGTTCTTTTGATAGGATATTCCTGTACAAGTTCTCCTACGCAGGATTATTTAGACGAATATGAAGTAAGAAGGATGATAGATGAAGCTATCAAACAGAATAATGAAAATCTCAAGTTAAATTTTACGCAGTGGAAGATTATAAATATCACTGCAAAGAAAGCAGACTGGAAGTGGATTGAAAAAGTAGGCAGGTATGAGGCGATCTATGACCTTCCTGAATTAACGGAGTTTATTTATGAAAATGGTGCAGCCATTGGGTATGTATTTTTAGGCACTCAAAATGTTGATGAGGTACAAAAACCTCTTCCATTTGTTCATACCTATTCCGAAACTGATGAAGAAGGGAATACCATATTTTATACCGAAACAATCAGTTGTGATTTTGCATTGGGTACCCCAAGTACAGTAGCTTTTTTCATTCAAGCTTCCGACCTATTCAGAGCTGACCAATATCTTGCCGATTACAACTTTCGAGTAGTTTTAATCTGGTAACTATATAAACATAGGCAGTGTATCTGCTACGATAAACGAGCTTCCGCCGATGAAAATGAAATCGTTTTCATCGGCGTTTTTTTGCGCATGTTTTACAGCTTGTGCGACCGTTTCAAATGTTTCGCCATACAGCCCAAAGGCTGTCGCTTGCTCCGCAAGCGTTTTTTCGTTAAGCGCACGCTCAACCGACGCTTTGGTAAAATAGTACACAGCATTTTTAGGCATTAGTGAAAGAACGGCGCGTGTATCTTTATCGTTTGCCATTCCGAAAACGATGTGTAGTTTTCTGTACTTTTCCGTCTTTAATTGCTCCACAATGTAGCGTATCCCGTGTTCGTTGTGCGCAATGTCGCAAACCGTTTTTGGCGTTTCTGCCAGTGTTTGCCATCGTCCTGCCAATCCGGTTAATTGCACCACATTTTTAAAGCCTGAATAAACGGCTTGTTTTGGAATATCATATCCTAATAAGATAAGTTGTTCCACAGCAGTGAGAACCGTTTTGGCGTTTTTTTCTTGTGCAAAGCTGGTAAGTGCACCGTGTAAATCGGGATATTGCTTATTGTTGAAAATCCAACCGATTTCCGTCCGTTTTGCGGTTAAATTGTTCATCTCCGTTTCTGTGAAAAAAATAGGTGCATCAACCGTTGTCGCTTTATCAATAAAAACTTGTTTCACGGCTTTATCATCGACTTCTCCGATAACAACTGGTATGCCCGATTTAATAATACCCGCTTTTTCGGATGCGATTTGCGGTAGCGTGTCTCCTAAAAATTTTTCGTGGTCTTTCCCGATATTGGTAATTACGCTTAAATCGGGCGAAATGATGTTGGTGCTATCCAATCGTCCGCCCAACCCCACTTCTATAACGGCAACATTTACTTTTTGCTCTGCAAAATAAAGAAATGCCATTTCCATTGTTAGTTCAAAAAACGAGGGCATTATTGGTTCCACATCGTCGCGATATTTAGCCACAAAATCGACCACAAACTCTTTCGGAATCATTTTTCCGTTTACCCGAATACGCTCCCGAAAGTCCACCAGATGCGGCGAAGTATAGAGTCCCACTTTATAACCCGATTGCTGCAAAATCGCCGCCAACAGATGCGATGTGGAACCTTTTCCGTTGGTTCCGCCTACGTGGATTGTTTTATATTTTTTATGCGGTTCTCCGAAAATCTTATCTAACCGAAGGCTGTTGTCCAATCCGGGTTTGTATGCCGAGTGTCCGATGCGTTGGTATTCAGGCATTTGAGAGTAGAGATAGTCTAATGTTTCGGGATAAGCCCCTAAATCCCCTAAAGGGGACTTTGCGGACTGTGTATTTCTTTTGGACTGCATCTTTTTGCTTTTGTTTATTAAAACAACAAGTGCCCAAAAAAGTTTTAGGCACTTGTTAATGTATTGGTTTCTCAACTCCCCTTTAGGGGATTTAGGGGTTTTAATTCTTCAACGGAAGAACCGAATACTGTTTTGAGTAACGCAGTTGTTGAGTTACGTAATCTTCATCGTAAGAAATGGTAACGTCGGTAACTTTTCCTTTGTCATCGGTAACGAGTTTGTAAACCGGATTTACGAAACCTTTGTATGGAGCCAAGTTCAATGCTTCGTAGCGAGAAAGAACTTCTTTGTGTAACGCTTGATTTACCTTTACAGCGTAGGTTTCCACTAATTTTTTACCTGCTTCGAAATCGCCTTCCGATTTAATGCGTTGCACTTCGGAGAGCAGTTGAGCGAAGAGTACGCGCAATTTGGTGTAGTCGTTAACAACAACATAAGTTTTGCCATCGCGTTGTGCTAATTCTACCACTTTGTCGGCTTTTCCGTTTTCGATTACCCAATTGGAGATAAGTGCGCGATTACGCATGTGTGCTTGCTCAATGTCCTTGCCCGGCTGAATGCGCGTAAGTTGCGTCATGGCACCGTTCATGATGTATTTGTAATATTCGGCTTTGTACGCTTCGTTATCGGGCAGTAAACCGAGTTCCACCAATTTCGGGTCAGCTAAGTAGTAAAGCGCGAATAGGTCGGCGCGCGTTTCTTCAAGTGGCGAACCGTAGGCTTTGAGCGCATCGCCGTCAACTCCCGGAAGCAATTTGCCCGAACCGTGTCCTAAACATTCGTGCAAATCGGTGTGTAGATTATCGGTAAGCGTGCCGTATTTTTTGGAAAGTTCGCGTTCGGCATCGCTCCACATGAACTCTTCGTTAAATCCGTTTCCAAGCGAAGCTTGCGCGTAAGCATCGGTAATATTATCGATAGTTACCGATTTCGAGCCGTGGTCGCGACGAATCCAGTTAGCGTTGGGCAGGTTGATGCCGATGGGTGTTGCCGGATAGCAGTCGCCACCCAAAATGGCAGCAGTAATTACTTTTGCCGATACACCTTTCACCTCTTCTTTCTTAAATTTATTGTCGATGGGAGAGTTGTCTTCAAACCATTGCGCGTTGTCGCTAATCAGCTGTGTGCGTTTCGATGCTTCTTCGCTCTTGAAGTTTACAAGCGACTCCCACGAGCCTTTCATGCCAAGCGGGTCGGTATAAGTTTCGATGAATCCGTTAATGAAGTCCACACGAGAAACCGTATCGGTTACCCATTTTACGGAATAGTCGTCGAATGTTTTTAAATCGCCCGACTGATAGAACGCGATTAATGAGTTGATGATCTCTTTTTGTCCGTCGTTTTCTGCTACATTTGCTGCTTTTTCCAACCATCCGATGATTCTCGCAATCGCTTTGTCGTACATTCCGCCCAATTTCCATACTTGTTCGGTAACTTGTCCGTCCACTTTAACCACTTTGCTGTTCAATCCGTAAGAAACAGGTGTGTTATCGTTGGGATCTTTCATAGCGTTATAGAAATCTTCCACCTCTTTTTGTGTAACGCCTTCGTAAAAGTTTACCGCCGATGTGGCAACAATATCGGTTCCTGCGGTTTGACTCATGCGTTTGGGCATAACCTTGGCATCGAACATAACGGGAAGAATTTCATTCAATGTTTCGTCGGCAGCCATACCGTCACGGAAAGGCATACGTCCGGGGTCAACCGATTTTACAATAGAAACAAAATAGTCTTGTGAGAACTTCGGCATAATTTTGTCTTCGGAGTAGTGGTGATGAATTCCGTTTGCCATCCAGATTTGTTTCAGATAGGTTTCGAAGTTTTTCCAATCTTCCGATGATTTATCGCCCATATAATTTTCGTACACTCCTTCACACACGCGACGAATGGTTAAATTATATCGGTTGTGTTGGTCGAATAAAATATCGCGTCCTTCCAAAGCGGCTTGCGACAGATAATAGATTAATTCTTTTTGCGCTAACGGCAGATTTTTAAATCCCGATACGTAGTAGCGCAAAATTTCGATATCGGCAAAACGGTCAACCTTGTAGTTGAATGTAGAGTCGGCTACATCGGGTTCGGTTGATGTTTGCGCGGTTTCTGACTTGTTGCCTGTACAGGCAGCCAACAGAAAAAGGGTTGAGAGCATAAAAAAAACTTTTTTCATTTTTATTATAGATTTGTATTAGTGTTTGAATGCAAAGATAATATTTTTTGTGTTTTGTTTCCTTGTGTTGCTGTTTGAAATCATGTTGAAGATTATTTTTGCACGGAGTGTAATACGTATTTGCCGACAGGCAGATACTGCTAAGACAAGAAAATCCTAAATGAATAAAATTAAAATGAATGTCGGATGTTTTACCTAACGCTATTAATTGCCATGTTATTTATGGCGTGGATAATTTAAAAAGCATCAAATGCGATAGTCATAAAAAAATTAATTTACAAATTTATCCGATCTTTCTTCTTTTTTCATGGAAAATTGTAATTTTGATGTTGCAAAAAGACAATACTTTTTTTACATTCGGTATTTTGAGACGTAAAAATAAATAACTTATATGATAACACCGCAACTCATAAACCCAAAAAGCATTGCTGTAATCGGAGCTTCGGAAAATATGGAAAAACCGGGCGGCAAAGCTCTTTACAACGTGAAAAATGGAACGTTTGAGGGAAATCTTTATGCCATAAACCCTAAAAGCGACAATATTCAGGGCGTACAAACCTTTAAAAATGTATCGAATTTACCGCAAACCGATTTGGCAATTCTTGCCATTCCGGCAACAATGTGTGTATCTACGATTAAAACATTACTTGAAGAAAAAAACACCAAAGCCGTCATTGTTCTATCTGCCGGATTTTCCGAAATGGGCGCCGAAGGGAAAAAAATGGAACAAGAAATGGCGCATCTGGCCGACAAACACAACACAACACTTATCGGCCCCAATTGTATCGGTGTAATGAATCCGTTGCACCAATCAGTTTTCACTACTCCTGTTCCCAGAATGGAGTGGAAAGGAGCTACGCTTATTTCGAGTTCCGGCGCTACCTGTGTTTTTATTTTGGAATCGGCGTTAAGCAAAGGACTTTCTTTTTCTTCGGTATTTTCGGTGGGAAATGCGGGTCAAACCTGCGTTGAAGACGTGCTTGAGCATCTGAATGAAACATACGAACTTGGTAAATCGCCTAAAACAATCTTGATGTATATTGAAAGCATTAAAAAACCGCAGGTTTTACTAAAGAATGCACAGGAACTTATTTCCAAAGGTTGCCGGTTGGCTGCCGTTAAGTCGGGAACATCCGATGCCGGTGGCCGTGCTGCGGCATCCCACACGGGTGCTATGTTAAACTCGGATATGGCGGTTGATGCGCTTTTCCGAAAAGCCGGCATAATCCGCTGTAACAGTCGCGGGGAATTAACGGCTGTGGGCGCTGTTTTGCAACATCCAAAGTTGAATGGCAAACGTATCGGTATAATTACACACGCGGGTGGCCCGGCAGTGATGCTTACCGACGTGCTTTCGAACGGCGGAATGGATGTGCCGCACTTACCCGACGAAATGATGAGCGAGTTGCTTGTCGAACTTTTCGAGGGTTCTTCCACAGCTAATCCTATTGATATTTTAGCCACGGGAACGGCAGGTCAATTGGAGAAATGTATCCGTTTCTGCGATGGATTGAACGAGATAGATGGCGTGGTGGTTATTTTTGGCAGTCCGGGATTATTTTCAAATGCCGATGCCTATCGTGTTATCCGCGAACAGCAGGAGAGTTGCCGTAAACCAATTTACACTGTATTGCCGTCCATTATTAATGCTGATAAAGAAATGGAACAGTTTGTAAACGATGGCGGAGTGTTTTTCGAAGACGAGTTTGTGTTGGGAAATGCACTGCTGAGCGAAAGTCGGTATGTGACGCCAAGCATGGAAAAAGAGGTGAGAAAATTGAAAAACGAAACCGAAATTAAAACTTTATTAAAAGATAAAAAAGGATTGATACCTACTCAGATAGGTTTTGATTTACTGGATTTAATAGGAGTAAAACGGCCAAAGAACAAAATAATTTCAACCGAAGAAGAAGCGATAAATGCAGCTCAGGAATTAGGGTTTCCATTAGTGATGAAAGTAGTTGGGCCAACGCATAAATCGGATGTGGGTGGTGTTATACTGGATATTACGAGTATGGATGGGGTGAAAGAAAATTTCAACCGATTGATAGGAATCAGAAATGCAACGGACGTTGAACTTTGTCAGATGGAACGCGGCTTGGAAGTACTTATCGGCGTCAAAAAGGAGCCAGGGTTCGGCCATATTATTACCTGTGGTTTAGGCGGTATTTTCGTAGAAATTCTCAAAGACATTCAGTATGCCTTGGCGCCTGTTACCCGATCGGAAGCGTTACAAATGATCCGCTCATTGAAGTCATATAAACTTATCCAAGGCTTCCGGGGAAAAGAAGGCATCGATGAAGAAGTTTTTGCCGATGTAATTTGTAAAGTGTCCGACTTACTGACAATTGTTCCCAAAATCGAAGAAATGGATTTGAACCCGCTAATGGGACATGGTAATCATCTTTCAGCTGTAGATGTGGTGATTAAAATATAACACAACGCTGCCGCATGAAGAAGTTTGTAAAGATTTTACTCACAAACAATCACTATATAATCAAGAAAGCTTTTTATCTTTTATTGCGATAATAATGCGGGCTAAATAAAGATAATCACACTTTAGACAAAATCAGCATTTTATAAAAAAATCACGGGTTACGAAAAAACTTTCATAACCCGCAATTTATTAATTCCCAATTCCGAAATTCAAAATCGGAATTCGTTCTATTCTTCTCCCAACAAAATCTTTACAATCTGAATGGCCGATTTTGCCACCGGAGAACCCGGCCCGAAAATGGCGGCTACACCTGCCTTGTAAAGAAAATCATAATCCTGAGCAGGAATTACGCCTCCGGCGATAACGATAATATCGGGACGACCTAATTTTGCCAGTTCGTCAATTACTTGTGGAACCAACGTTTTATGTCCTGCTGCCAGCGACGATACTCCCAACACGTGAACGTCGTTTTCCACTGCTTGGCGAGCAGCCTCCGCCGGAGTTTGGAACAACGGCCCCATGTCTACGTCGAAACAGCAATCGGCATAACCCGTGGCAACAACTTTTGATCCGCGGTCGTGTCCATCCTGTCCCATTTTCGCCACCATAATTCTGGGTTGGCGACCTTCTTTCTTCGCAAATTTTTCGGTCATGGCGCGCGCTTCCTTGAGCGTGGCGTCCGATTTTGATTCTGATGAATACACTCCTGATATTGTTCTGATTACTGCATTATAACGTCCTACAACTTTTTCGCAAGCATCGGAAATTTCACCCAACGATGCGCGTAAGCGAGCCGCTTCAACGGCTAATTCCAACAAGTTTCCTTCTTTGGTTTCCACGCATTTGGTAATAGCATCCAGCGCATTTTTAACTGCTTCGTTATCGCGATTGGCGCGCAATTCGCCTAAGCGTTGCACTTGTTGCTTGCGAACTTCAGTATTGTCCACTTCGAGAATATCGATGGGATCTTCTTTCTCCAAACGACAAACGTTTACCCCGATAATTTTCTGCGTACCCGAATCGATGCGGGCTTGTGTACGCGCCGCAGCTTCCTCGATACGCATTTTGGGAACTCCCGTTTCAATGGCTTTCGCCATTCCGCCCAATTTTTCCACTTCTTCGATTAACGCCCAGGCTTTATCCACCAGTTCTTGAGTAAGCGATTCCACGTAATACGAACCTGCCCATGGGTCAACCTGCTTAGTGATTTGCGTTTCTTCCTGAATGTAAATTTGCGTGTTACGAGCAATACGTGCCGAAAAATCGGTCGGAAGAGCGATGGCTTCGTCTAACGCGTTGGTGTGTAACGATTGTGTATGTCCCAACGCTGCCGCCATGGCTTCAATACAAGTACGTCCCACGTTGTTAAACGGGTCTTGTTCGGTGAGCGACCAACCCGATGTTTGCGAGTGTGTACGCAACGCCATCGATTTCGGATTTTTCGCACCCATACTTTTCACTATTTTCGCCCAAAGTAAGCGCGCTGCGCGCATTTTGGCAATTTCCATAAAGTGGTTCATACCAATTGCCCAGAAGAACGACAAACGAGGAGCAAACTTATCGATGTCGATTCCGGCATTAATTCCGGCACGCAGGTATTCAATACCATCGGCCAACGTGTAAGCCAACTCAATATCAGCTGTGGCTCCGGCTTCTTGCATGTGATATCCCGAAATGGAAATAGAGTTAAATTTCGGCATTTTTTGAGATGTATACTCGAAAATGTCAGCGATGATCTTCATTGAGAATTCGGGTGGGTAGATATAAGTGTTACGCACCATAAACTCTTTAAGAATATCGTTTTGAATAGTTCCCGCCATCTCTTCCAATTTAGCGCCTTGCTCTTGAGCAGCAACAATGTAGAATGCTAAAATAGGTAGAACGGCACCGTTCATTGTCATTGAAACAGACATTTGATTCAATGGAATTCCGTCGAAAAGAACTTTCATATCTTCAACCGAACAGATAGAAACACCTGCTTTTCCCACGTCACCAACTACACGTTCGTTATCGGCATCGTAGCCGCGGTGTGTAGGAAGGTCGAATGCAACTGACAAACCTTTTTGTCCTGAGGCCAAGTTACGACGATAAAACGCGTTTGATTCTTCAGCAGTAGAGAATCCTGCATATTGACGAATTGTCCAGGGACGCATTACGTACATCGTGGAATAGGGTCCACGCAAGTAAGGCGGAACACCTGCGGCATAACCCAAATGTTCCATGCCTTCCAGGTCTTCTTTTGTGTAAACCGGTTTTACCGGAATTTGTTCCGGTGTAAGCCAATCGGCTTTAATCTCATTTTTCCCAGCCCATTCCGCTACGTTTGTAGTTTCAAATCCGGCTGATTTAAAATCAATATCTTTGAAATTTGGTTTCATATTTTTTTATTTTAGAGCCAAGACTATCAGAATAAAGAGTCAAGACTTTTTTTAATAATTATTTTTAATGATTATCCGCAATTCTTCCTAAAAGAATTAGCCTAAAAAAGCTGTAAAATATTAAGTAAAACACTTGT
>MVZJ01000047.1 GCA_002069095.1 Bacteroidetes bacterium ADurb.BinA174
GCTCCTTAGCTTTGTTTTCTTTATCTCCAAAGAAACCCCAACCAAATCCTTTGGCCTTTTGGATTGTTTGTTCATCGTCTTCATATTCTTCAACTATTTGCTCGCAATTTTCATTGGCGAGCAAAAGCATTCCCAATGCCGATGTAAGAGCAGGATCGTTGGTATATTCCGGTGTGTTGTTCACAAGAGTTTTTCTTGAAGATGCTTTGCGAACAGGCAAGTCGAGTTTCTGATTCAAGTACGCTTCAAGGTTTTTCAGTTGCGATGCGCCCCCCGTGATAATAAGTCCGGCTCCCAATTGTTCCTGATATCCCGAAAGCCTGATCTGTTCCTTGATGTTGGCTGTAATTTCATCGAGGCGCATCACGATGACTTTGTTTAATTCCACTAAATCGATATCGGGTTTTGACGAAAAGGGTGATGCAAAAAGCGAACCTTCGGTGTTTTCTCTGGCGGCTTTGCCATATTTCACCTTGTATTGTTCCGCGTCGCTTTCCACAAAATTGAGTTCCGCGATATCTTTCGTTATGTTTTTTCCGCCAAAAGGTATCGTTACCATTCGGCGCAGAATACCGCCTTTATAAATGGATAACGTGGTTGTTCCGGCGCCGAAATCGAGGAAAGCGCAGCCTAACTCTTTTTCCTCATCGGTAAGAACAATGGCTGCTGCGGCGAGCGGGCCAACCAGGAAATCGGCGATTTGCAAATGTCCTTTCTCAACAATAACTTTCTCTAAGTTGGGCCCCAAGTTGGGACGTCCAACCACAACCTGATATTCAGCTTCAATCGTGGAGCAGGTAACTCCCACCGGATTTTTTTCGGGTTTGTCGTCCAGAAAATACTCCACATCGACGATGGCGTATTTCCGTTTTAAATCGGGCTTGTACTTATCGGCTGCATTACGAAGTTGTTCCACCACACTTTCGGTAACGATGCCTGACGAAGAAAGTTGTTTCATCTCCCTGATCATTTCTGTATGAACGGATTGTCCTCCTATAGAGACATACACTTTACCGATTTTTCTATCCAGCGTATTTTCGAGCATACTTATCAGTTTCCTTACAATAGCGCTGGCTTTATCAATGTTGTAAACGGTTCCGCGGCGAATGCTGTTATCCGACGGGATAGACTCGCACGCCAAGACGGAAATAACATTGTTTTCGTTTTTACGCCCGACAACACCGGTGATTTTGGAAGTTCCCAAATCGATGGCAGCTATAAATCCAGATTGAGTCATATATATTTACGTTTAAAAGTTCAATGTTTAATATTTCTCTATCCGTCCGACCGATAATCCGGTCAGACGGTTTCGTCAGCATTTACCGTTTCGTGCAAACCACTTGATTATCGTATTTCAAATTTATTTCCGAATACCTGTTCCAGCCCACCACGTTCAATCCTTTCTCGATGAAAAGAGCAAATCTATCTAATTTTTCGGAATAATTGTCTAATTTTCCGAAAGCAATCCTAAAATCTCCTACACGTGGAATTAAGTCGACATCCTTGTTGGGTTTCACTACAATTTGATCGATCCACGCATTCCAGTCGGGATTTTCGTTTAGGAATTCGGCAAAATCGTACAATTCGTTTTGTGCATATTCCTCATCAATAGCGCCCGTGGCAACGGGAACATATATCGTGAAATTTGGCGAAACAGGCATTCGCTCCCGATTATTATCAATATAAAAACTTCCTCTTGTATCGGAAATAACTCGTAAAACCGGTTCACGCTGGTAAATATTAGCCACAACCAATCCGTTTTGCGCAGTGTAAACTTCAGCAGATTTTACCAATTTATTCGTCAGGATCGTATCGAGAATTTGCAATGTATTTATTTCGTTCATTGTTTTCCCCACCGGATAAATTTTTTTTCTTTTTAATAAATCCTCAATGTCCTTCTGATGGATGAACTGAGTGTGCACGCTGTCTTTGACAATGACCTCAAATTTGTTGCACACTTCGTTTTTGGATGAATCGTTGAAGTAAATAGCCGAAAAAATAAGGTAACCAATTACCGCAAGCGAAGCCAATATGATGAGAAACTTTTTCATTCTTTTGTGTGCGTTGTGATTGGGTAAAAGGTTGATGTTATCTATTCTATGCCCCTTGCACTATACTCTATGCCATTACAAAGATACAAATTGTATCCGATTTATTTTCGGGTAAATCTTTTTTCTAACAGTTGTTTAATCTCAGGCAATAAATGTTCGATATCGCCAGCACCTAATGTGACCAAAACTTCCAACTCCTTATTCTTTAAAAATTCGAGCAATTCAGCTTTTTTCAACAGTGTTTTTTCTTTCGACGTAATTTTGTCGAAGATAACTTCCGATGTAATGCCCGGAATGGGTTCTTCGCGTGCGGGATAAATGTCTAACAAAACAACATCGTCGAGCAGCGAAAGACTTTGAGCAAATTCATCGACAAAGTCACGCGTCCGCGTGTAGAGATGCGGTTGAAAAACTCCGGTTACTTTCTTTTCCGGATATAATTGCTTTACTGATTGAATGGATGCCGTTAATTCATTGGGATGATGCGCATAATCGTCGATAAAAACTATTTTTGGGGTTTTCAACTGAAAATCGAAGCGACGTTTGGCACCACCAAAGGTTTTCATTGCTGCACGAATTTCATCGTGAGTAACGCCGCTCAGTGAAGCTGCGCCAATGGCCGCTACCGCGTTTTCGATATTTACTTTTACGGGAACGCCCAAGTGAATATCGGTAATTTTTGTATCGGGTGAAACAAAATCAAAAACAATCTCTTCCCCGCCGATACGAATGTTTTCAACGTGAAAATCACCTTCCGATTCAGAATACGTGAAAACTTTCACCGATTCGTCAATTTTTGGCGTTATCTGCGCATTCTTCTTCAAGATCAAATATCCATTCTTTCGAATAAGTGATGTGAAATATTCAAAACTTTCGCGATAAGCTTCCGGCGTACCGTAAATATCCAGATGATCGGGATCGGCTGAGGTAATTACCGCAATCCAGGGATGTAACCAATGAAAGGAACGGTCGTATTCATCGGCTTCGGCAACAGTAATGTTGCTCTTGTCCGATAACAACAGGTTGGTACCGTAATTTTTAAGGATACCTCCCAAAAAGGCATTGCAATCTACGGACGATTGTCTCAGCAAATGGGCAGTCATACTGGAAACGGTTGTTTTCCCGTGCGTGCCTGCCACGCAAATGGCATCGCTTGTTTTGGTAATTTCGCCCAAAACCTGCGCACGTTTCATCATCGTGAAACCATTCTGCCGGAAATACTGCAACTCACTGTGCGATGCCGGAACGGCAGGCGTATAAACGACAAGCGTTTTTTCCTTATCGAGAAATTCAGCAGGAATAAGTTTTGTGTAATCTTCGTAATGGATTTGCGCTCCTTCGGCAACTAACGTTTTGGTGAGCGGAGTTTCAACACGATCGTACCCCGCAACCGATTTGCCTTGCGACATAAAATAGCGGGCGAGGTTGGACATTCCAATGCCGCCGATACCCACAAAATATATTAATTCATAATTCATTTTTCTTAAATTGACAGTTTTCACTTAGTTATCTGTTGTCCATTATTAGTTAGAGTTGTGAACTGCTAACTATTAATTGCAAACTATTTTTGCGATTTCATCTACAATTCGTTTCGCCGAATCATGCTGCGCAAGTTTCAAAATGTTGTCGCTAAGCGATTTCAATTTTTCGTTATCGTCCACTAACTTTAGCGCCGTATCGAAAAGCAGCGCTTTGGCATTGGCGTCAGATACCATAACGGCGGCGTTTTTTTTCACGAGAGCTATCGCATTCTGCGTTTGGTGATCTTCGGCAACGTTGGGCGATGGGACAAGAATAACGGGTTTTCCCAATAGGCAAAATTCAGATATGGAGCCGGCTCCGGCGCGAGAAATTACCAAATCGGAAACGGAATAAGCGTAATCCATTCGCGAAACGAAATCGAATAAATACACGTTTTCGGGAATTTCTCCTTGCGACTGCAAATCGGACATTTCCTTGAAATAATATTTCCCGCATTGCCAAATAACCTGAACGTCGGATTGTTTTATTTTCGAAAATGACTCAACAATGCTTTCGTTAAGCGTCCGTGCTCCCAGACTTCCGCCAACCATCAGAATGGTTTTTTTATCTGGATTCAGTCCGAAATGCACGTACCCGTTTTGTCGATTTTCCTTGGAAACCACCAAGTCTTGACGAGTGGGATTTCCCGTAAGAACGATTTTTTCTTTCGGGAAAAACCGCTCCATCCCTTCATAAGCCACACAAATTTTAGCCGCTTTTTGCGCCAGCATTTTATTGGTTACTCCGGCATACGAATTTTGCTCCTGCAAAACAGTAGGAATACCTTTCGCAGCAGCTGCACGAAGTGTTGGGCCACTGGCATAACCGCCCACTCCCACAGCGATATCGGGTTTGAAGGAATTGATAATATTTTTGGCTTTTCGTAAACTTTTTAATAGTTTTACAGCTACCGGAATATTTTTCAACAAATTCTTTCGATCGAAACCGGCGACAGGCAACCCAATTATTTTGTAACCGGCTGCAGGAACACGTTCCATCTCCATCCGGTTATCGGCTCCCACGAAAAGGATTTCGGCATCGTGCCAACGTTCTTTTATTGCGTTAGCAATGGAAATTGCGGGGAAAATGTGTCCACCGGTGCCACCGCCACTGACAATAACTCGTGGTGGTCGCAGGTTTTTTATTTCGGGTTTCGGATTCATATTCTGTTAGTATTGATGTTTGTTATAACTCGGCTTTAGTTTACACACTTTCAGAAATCACACCTGAATTATTTCAAACTCTATTTTTTCCTCCAATTTATCGATGGTCTCTACAACTGTTTCCTTGGGTTTTTCTTCATCGGATTTGTCTGCTTCGTCAGTCAACGGTTCTTCTTTTTTCTTTCCGATTCCGAACCTGTCGGCACTTAAAATCAGTCCGAAATAAGCGCAAGTAATAAGTGTTGACGTTCCTCCGCGGCTGATAAGCGGCAACGGTTGTCCGGTTACGGGTATCAGATTTACGGCTACCGCCATATTGATGAATGCTTGCATCGATAACATCAATGCAGACCCGAGAACGAGATATTTTGGAAAAAGTTTTTGGGTTTTTCGGGCGATCATTCCTGCCCGAATAAGTATGATAATGTAGAGCAACAAAACAAAAATTCCTCCCGCCAACCCTAACTCTTCGATAATGATCGCATAAATAAAATCGGAATAGGCTTGCGGCAAAAAATCGCGCTCAGTACTGTTACCGGGGAACACACCCAACACACCACCATTGGCAATGGCAATTTTGGCGTGTGCCACCTGATAATTTTCGTCGGTAATGGTGTAGTACGTTTCTTCCGATTTTTCTTTATGGCTGCCAAATTCCGCAATGCGGTTTTGCCAGGTTCCTACGCGGCTCAAAACGCCTGAATTTGTCCAATCGGTTGGAATGACTTTTAGCAGTATCACGAACAATACTATAAAGGCAATTCCTGTTCCGGCAACTTTCAGCAATCGAGACAACTTTACATTTCCGATAAACATCAGCAAAAAGTTGACCATGAAAAGTAACACCGCAGTTGACAGGTTATCTATTGCGATAATACCGCAAACGACTACCATAAGCCCGATCATCCACTTGAAAAGCAAGCCGTCGTTCATGCCGTTTTGCTTACTTAACAAAAACGCAATGGTTCCCATTAACGATATTTTAGCAATTTCCGAAGGTTGAATGGTAAAACCGAATATTGAAATCCATCGTTCCGCACCATTTACCGTTGTTCCGATGACGGGAGTGAGCAAAAGTAGAATGATGGAAGCAATGAGCACAAAAATTAACGAAGAGAAATATCGGTAAGGTATGTTGTGAATAAGCACGATAACCCATATTCCGCCAATTAAAAACATAGTATGACGAAGAATTGGTCCCCATTGATTTTGCTGGCGATAAACAATGGTGCTGGTAGCGCTGAAAATCTCGACCAGCGAAATCACACACAAGATAACGAATACCAGCCAGATGATTTTATCACCTTTGAAAATTTTTACTCCTATTTCCTCTATCCTGGACTTTGAGTTTTCCAAATCTTCCTGAAAGTTATTCGGATTTATTGTATTTTTTATTTTGTTAAAAATTTTGTCTGTTTTCATTTACTTTGCGCAATAAATAGAGTGGGACTATTATAACCGTCTTACACATTCCTTAAACTGATTGCCCCGGTCTTCGTAGTTTTTAAACAAGTCGAAACTGGCACAACAAGGCGACAGCAATACGGTATCTCCTTTTTCTGCCAATCTGTAAGCAGTATCAACAGCATCTTTCATTGAACTTGCATCTTCGATGTCGGATACTTTTCCATCGAAGAATTTATGAAGTTTGCTGTTGTCTTTTCCTAAAAATATCAATGCACGGGCTTTCTGTTTTACCAAATCCTCGATTTCGGTATAATCATTCCCTTTATCGGTTCCGCCAAGAATCAGCACCACTTTTGTACGCATGCTTTGCAAGGCATACCAGCACGAATTTACGTTGGTAGCTTTGGAATCGTTTATGTATTGCACGCCACGTACCGATGCCACTTTCTCCAATCGATGCGGAACTCCTTTAAAATCTGAAAGAGCCAGGCGCAAATTATCATTGGAAATATCAAGTAATTTCGCCACGATTCCCGATGCCATTGAGTTGTACAAGTTGTGCATTCCCTGCAAGGCAAGCAATTCCAACTCCATATCGAAAACACTGTCTTTGGTTTGTATATACATTTTATTATCCTCCGAATAAGCCGTAGCCCGATAATTATTTTTTTCAGTAAATGAATACAAATCGGATGCGGGCTTTATTTTTTCGATTTCTTTTGTTACTATCGGATCGTCCATCCAGTAAATAAAAGAATCGCCCATTTTCTGATTACGGATAATCCGCATTTTTGCATCCACGTAGTTCTGTATATTATGATCGTAGCGGTCTAAGTGGTCGGGAGTTATGTTCATCAACACAGCAATATCTGCTTTGAAATCATACACGCCTTCCAACTGAAAACTGCTCAGTTCCAACACGTAATAATCGAAATTTTCTTTCGCCACCTGACGTGCAAAACTTTTTCCGATGTTTCCACCCAATCCCACATTTAATCCCGTCGACTTCAGGATGTGATAAATAAGGCTTGAAACGGTAGTTTTGCCATTACTTCCGGTAATACAAATCATTTTGGCGTTGGTATATCGTCCGGCAAACTCAATTTCGGATATTACCGGAATTCCTTTTGCACGGATTTTCTGCATCAAAGGTGCCGAATCCGGAATGCCCGGACTTTTCACTATCTCTCCGGCTGCAAGGATTATTTCCTCGGAATGTCCGCCTTCTTCAAAATCGATTCCGTAATCGATAAGAGTTTGCCGATGTTCATTTTTCAATGTTCCAAAATCAGAAAGGAAAACCCTGATTCCTTTTGCTTTAGCAAGAATGGCAGAACCAACGCCCGATTCACCGCCACCCAACACAATTAATTCATAATTCATAATTATGGTTACTCATTTATTCTTTTTGTAAGTATTTCAACCCAAAAATCAGTTTCGCTGGCTTTCTTTAACGCAATACTCAATTTCGATTCGGAATCTTTTTTGCTCTGTGCTCTTACAGTTTCGTGTACGTTTGCACCAATACTTGCACCGCATCGCAATAACTAACGAAACAAAACTTCAATAGCTCCCTTATTTTTCTTATGCAAATGTTGATACAACCGTATAATCCTGATTGCAAACATCTTCGTTTTTTCTGCAATGATGTTATCTGTTTTCATAATCATTCACTTTCTATTTTTAATTATGAATTATGCATTTTTAATTATGCATTGTTTTATCGCATTTTCAACGTCGCTACTGCCACTACCGCCAGTATCATTCCGATAAGCCAGAACCGGGAAACGATTTTGGGCTCGGTAATCGGGATTAACGGTTTTTGAATGATGGCATCAATTCCTGCATTTCCGGCTTTTTGGAAATGGTGATGCAAGGGTGACATCTTGAATATACGTTTACCTACACCTGTTTTTTTCTTGGTGTATTTGAAGTAGGTTACTTGCAGGATTACCGACAGCCCTTCTACAAAAAATACGCCGCACAAAATCGGGAGCAACATTTCTTTATGAATAAGTACAGCGAAAACCCCGATAATTCCGCCCAATGTCAAACTACCCGTATCGCCCATAAAAACCTGAGCCGGATAGGCATTGTACCATAAAAAGCCAACAGTAGAACCCACAAAAGCAGCAGCAAAAACCATCAACTCATCGCTTCCGGGGATGTACATTATGTTCAGGTACGAGGCAAAGTCCACACGACCGGAGACGTAAGCCAACACCCCCAATGCCACCCCAATAACCGCCGAAGACCCCGAGGCGAGTCCGTCCAACCCATCGGTTAGATTGGCACTGTTGGAAACTGCCGTAACAATAAGAATTACGGAAATCACGAAAACTATCCAGACCGCTTCATCGGCGAAATCTCCCATCCACGAAACCAGCGAACGGTAATCGAAATTATTGTTTTTTACAAAAGGGATGGTGGTTTTCGTGGTTTTTATATCGTGTCCCTGATATTGAACCTGCTCAATAACATTATTTACGCGAACTTCGGTATTTTCGCGCGAAACAATATCGGGGCTTAAATACATGGTTAGCCCAACGATTAAACCTAATCCTACCTGAGCAACAATTTTAAACTTACCTTTCAGCCCTTCTTTGTCCTTTTTGAAAACCTTGATATAATCATCCGCAAAACCTAAAGCGCCCAACCAAATTGTACTGATAATCATCAGAATGATGTAGATATTTTCTAATTTACCCATCAACAGTATCGACACTAAAATGGAGATAATTATAATTACGCCTCCCATTGTTGGCGTTCCACGCTTGCTGTATTGCCCTTCCAAATCGAGATTACGAATGGTTTCTCCGATTTGCTTTTGTTGTAAACGACCAATGATTCGGGCGCCTACTATGACCGAAAAGAGCAACGAGATAATTGCTGCGAGCGCTGCTCTGAATGAAACGAACTGAAACATTCCGGCTCCGGGGAAGTCGAGTTTGTCTAAATATTGAAAGAGATAGTATAACATACGAATTACGGGTTACGAGATACGAGTTGAGTTTTAAGTTGTAAGTTATGAGTTAAAAGTTTGCGGGTAAAGGCATTCACCCACCTAAACTCGAAACTAAAAATATTTTTCCACTTCTTCTTTATCGTCAAAATGGTGTTTTACACCTTTAATTTCCTGATAATCTTCGTGCCCTTTTCCGGCAACAAGAATAACATCTCCAGATTTCGCCAGCGTACAAGCGGTTTTTATCGCTTCGCGACGATCTATGATCGAAAGCGTGGTGCGGCGTTGTTCGTCATCTAATCCGGCAATCATATCGTCGATAATATCTTGTGGTTCTTCGAACCGGGGATTATCGGACGTGAGAATCACTTTGTTGCTCAGTTCCACGGCTTCACGTGCCATTAACGGACGCTTGGTTTTGTCGCGGTTGCCGCCGCAGCCCACTACCGTTATTATATCGCCTTTCTGGTCAAGCACTTCGTGAATGGCATTGAGTACGTTGGTCAATGCATCGGGAGTATGTGCATAATCAACAATGGCTGTAAAATTCTTTGGCGAACGCAGCGTCTGGAAACGTCCGGCAACAGGTTTTAAAAGTGACAATATTCTCAATACTTCATCGGGTTCTTGTCCAAGCAAAACAGATGCTCCATAAACCGCCAGAAGATTATATACGTTGAAAACACCCACAAACTGCACGATAAGCTGCTTTCCATTTATTTCAATCTCCGTTCCATCGAAATGTTTTTCGAAAATTCGCGCCTTGAAATCTGCCAATCCTTTTACGGAGTAAGTATATTTTTTGGCTTTTGTGTTCTGTAACATTACCGATCCGTTTTTATCGTCGGCATTGATGAGCGCAAAAGCCGTTTCGGGCAGAGCATCGAAAAACGCTTTTTTCACGTTTCGGTACTCCAGCATATTTTTATGATAATCCAAATGATCTTGCGTAAGATTGGTGTAAACTCCGCCTTCAAAATGTAATCCATACACCCGTTTTTGATGAATGGCGTGAGAACTAACCTCCAAAAAAGCGTATTCACAACCGGCATCCGCCATTTTCCGAAGGAAGGAGTTGAGTGTAATGGGATCGAGCGTGGTGTGTGTGGTGGGGTAGCTGTCATCGTTTACGAAATTGGCTACGGTTGAGAGCAATCCTGCTCCATAACCTAATTTACGGAACATTCGGTGCAACAGAGTAGCAATAGTTGTTTTACCGTTCGTTCCGGTTACACCGACTAACTTCAGTTGTTCCGACGGATTCCCAAACCATTGCGAAGTAATTTGTGCCAGTGCGATAGCCGAATTTTCTACCTGAACATAAGTAACCCGAGAAAAATATTCCTCAAACATCGGCTTATCGTAAACCACTACCAGAACATCCTGTTCTATGGCTTTGCCGATGTAGTCGTGCCCATCAGTATTGATACCTTCAACAGCTACGAAAAGCGAACCACGTTGCACCTGACGCGAATCGGAAGCGATACTTTTTATTGATACATCGTATTCACCGTGTATTGAAATAACTTTGCAGTTTTCTATGAGTTTACTTAGTTTCATATATTTTTTAGTTTTAAGCAATGTTATTTTTTAGTTCTTAGATTTTTCACTACGCTCAGAATGATTGTCGTAAGTAATGATTTTCTATTTTTTTGTCATGTTGAACAAAGTGAAACATTTTTCACCAATCTCCCAATCTCCCTGTCGCCATGTCTTATTTTCACGAAGGCAAAGCCATCGTCTTCCATCATTTTCGCCTTGTTGCATTATTTTAGCGTTATACTTATTGTCGTTCCTTTCACCAGTTTACTTTCCGGCGCAAACGATTGTGAAACCACTTTACCCGAACCGGTCAGATTGACTCTCAAACCCGATTTTTCAAGTAAATAAATCGCATCTTTAGCGCCCATCCCCAACACACTGGGAACCGTATTCTTACTCATTGCCAAAGCCTTCGGCTGGTATGCAACACTATCATACGTGACTTTTACCCAATCGGAAGCAGAATCGGAAATGTAAGATTTGAAATTCAGCATGGATAACACCGTCTGGCTGTTTTCCCAGTTTCCGCTTTTAATGGTAGGCATTTTTTGCAAGGTAGAATCTATCTTTGCTTCTTCGGGTCTAAGTTGTGTTCGTTTCACGTATGTCTGTTCCGCTATGTTTTTGAAAACCATACCGGCCTGCCAGCCACCCGAAGGCGAACCTTGCGGTTTTCTGATACCTACAAAACAAGTATATTTTGGATTGTCGGCCGGAAAATATCCGCAAAACGAGACGTAATATCCATTATTATAACCGCCGCCACCGGCAATTTGTGCCGTTCCGGTTTTTCCGGCTATGGAAAAATAATTCGATTTCACCATTTTTGCCGTTCCGTTCTCAATAACACCTGCCAACATATCCTGAATTTGCACCAACGTGGTGTCTTTGCACATCTTTTCGTTCACTACTTCCGCTTTGTATTCTTCCACCACCTTTCCGCCTTTCAACAATGTTTTGGCGATAAATGGTTTAATCATTTTTCCGCCGTTAGCGATTCCGTTGTAGAACATCAGCAGATAAATGGGCGGAACTTTGGATTCGTAACCAAAGGACATCCACGGAAGCGTGGTTTTTGACCAATAATTTATCTTATCGTCGGGGAATCGGATGGACGATGTTCCTTCAATCCCGTTTAACGGAACGTCCCATGTCAGTTTTTTCCGCAAACCGATTCTGTCGATGCCTTTTACATATTTCGTCGGGTCATTACCGTATCCCTTGAGTACGATTTTGCTCATCACCACGTTCGAAGAAATTTCTATTCCTTCTTTTACGGTGAGATATCCTCTGTCCCGACCTTGACGCCAGTAATGATCGAGTACCAATTTCCCGTTGTATTTGTAAATGCCGTTACCTACGTGAAAAGAATCGGTTGGCGTTATCAGCCCGTCGTCGAGCGCCACCATTACCGTTACTGTTTTGAACGTAGAGCCAGGTTCGTTCATATATGAAAAAGCGTTTGGATTGCCTTCAGCATAACTTCCGTTACTCATTCGGTCTAAGTTGGCAATGCCTTTTATTTCGCCCGTTTTAGTTTCCATTATAATTGCCGTGCCCGATTCTGCGGAAGTTTCTTCGAGTTTTGCGCGGAGCGCACGTTCGGTTACCTCCTGAATATCGGCATCTATTGTAGTTATAATATCGTATCCGTCTTTGGCGGCAATTTCCTCGATATCTGTCCACCGGCCTTGTATTTTTTGCCGACTTTTCACTCCTTCAACGCCTCTCAGTAACGAGTCGTATTTCATTTCCAGTCCGCTGGCACCACCTTTTTCGAGGTCTTTATAAACATTTCCCACGGTTCTGTTGGCAAGATTTCCGAACGGACGCTTGCGCGCATTTTTTTCTTCGGCTATCAGCCCGCTTCGGTTAGAACGTTGGTTTAGGAACGGGTAGGTACGAATTTCCTTTAAATCGACGTAGGAAATATCGGGACGCAGGATGCGCACGTAACGTGACTTCAACTTTACTTTCTTATCGATGTTTCGTGCAGCATTTTCCTGAATCTGCCGTTCTTCTTTTTTGCGAAGCTTCCATCCGTTAAGAATTATGTTTTTGTATTGCGACGCCGTTCTGTCGGGGAATTTCTTGGATAGAGCTATTGAAAGGTCACCAACGTATTTCATTAGTGTATCTTCCCTTATCCCATCTGCCCAGAAATCCATATAAATGCTAAACAACGGCTCACTAGTAGCTAAAAGTTTTCCGTCGTAAGTGTAAATATTTCCACGTTTTGGCAAAATGACACGGTTTTTGATGATAGTTTCTTTTTCTCCGACTTCGCGCCATTTTTTCCCTTCGGCCGTAAAAGCAATCTTTGCTGCAGAGAAAATAATCAAAGTTCCAATTCCCAAAAGGAAAAAGACAATTAAGCCATAACGATTTAAAATTCTTTTTTTATTTTCTTCGGATTTCTTTCCCATTTTATTTTCTTCCTTTCTGAATACGAAAAACCGGTTCGTTATTTATTTTCAATCCCAGCCCCGACTCTTCCACCTTTTTCTCGATTTGTCCTTGGCGGCTGGCTTCGGTCAAATCGGATGCAATGTCGAGCGACTCGTATTTAGCGTCTTTCAACTCAACTTTAAGACGCTCCATTTCGGCAATTCGCTGCAACACCGTGTAGCGATGGCTTATAAACAGAATCATTATGATGACTAAGACAACAATGAATGTGAGATTACGGACGAAAAAATTTTCCGTCAACACATTTCCGCCGAAAACGTGTACAAACGATTTTCTTATGTCGTCTAATTTTAGTTTCATTTCTTTTGCGTTGCGGGTTGAGAGATTAAGAATCTTAAACTATCAACTCCCATTTGTCTTTATTCTTAGCTCTTAAATTTCAAATTTTCTCTGCTATTCGCAGTTTTGCACTTCTCGACCGTGGATTGCTAACTTGTTCTTCTTCCGTTGGAATAATCACTTTCCTGTTGATTAATTCAAACGGAGTTTCCACATTTCCAAAAAAGTCCTTGACTATTTGTCCTTCGAAATTTCCTGTCCTGAAAAAATTCTTTACCAATCGATCTTCTAATGAATGGTACGAAATAACACTGAATCGTCCGCCCGATTTTAACATTTGCAACCCTTGCGCAAGCATTTCTTCCAAAGCCTTTAACTCATCGTTTACCTCAATGCGCAACGCCTGAAATGCTTGCGCAAGGGTTTTGTTTTCCTTTTCTCGAAACGTGAACGGTTTCATTATTTCAATAAAATCGG
>MVZJ01000048.1 GCA_002069095.1 Bacteroidetes bacterium ADurb.BinA174
TCCGTAAATTAACCCGCCCATAAACGAATCACCGCCGCCAACTCTATCAACTATGTGTGTAATATCGTATCGGCGTGATTGGTACAATTTATCGGAATACAGGCATCCGCCCCAAGTGTTGTGATTAGCGTTTATGGAACCCCGAAGTGTTATTATTACCTTTTTTGCTCTTGGAAAACGTTTCATCAATTGTTTACAAACCGATTCAAATTCAGCAGCATCCACTTCGCCACCAATGTGTTCTACCTGAAATCCTTCGGGTTTAATACCAAAAACTTTTTCCGCATCCTCCTCGTTTCCGAGAATAATATCGCAACCTTCAACCAATTCCGGCATCACTTCAGATGCAGTTTTGCCGTATTTCCAGAGATTTTTGCGATAGTTTAAGTCGCAAGAGACGGTTACACCCATTTCATTGGCTGTACGTATCGCTTCAAGGCAAGCATCAGCTGCACCTTGTGACAGGGCGGGCGTAATTCCTGTCCAATGAAACCACTGAGTGCCTTTCAGCACTTCTTTCCAGTTAACCATACCAGGAGTAATTTCTGCGATTGACGACCCCGCACGATCGTAAACCACCTTTGACGGCCGGGCAACTGCACCGGTTTCGAGAAAATAAATTCCAACACGATCGCCACCGCGAATTATGTTTTGTGTACCTACATTGTATTTTCGTAATTCGGAAATGCACCAGTCGGCAATGTCGTTTTGAGGTAATCGTGTTACGTATTCGACCGGAATTCCGTAATTGGCGAGAGAAATTGCAACATTCGCTTCCCCGCCTCCGAATGTTGCTGTTAAATTATTCGCTTGAATGAATCTCAGGTATCCAGGAGTTGCCAATCGCAACATGATTTCACCGAAAGTAACTACTTTTTGCATAAGTTTAATGAATTTATAAATTAAAAAGCCTTTTCAGGTGTCTGTCGTAAATATTTTCTTCCACGCACTTGCCGATAACCGTAGCGTGTTTTTTTAAGAGCGTCGGTATATTGGGTTCCCAATTCGGCAGCCACTTTGTAGGCAACGTGAATTAACTGGCGGAAATTGGAATTATAATCAGGATGTTCGGGAATGTGACGCAACGTGTTGGCATATTTTTCGCTCGACCATTCGTTAACTTCTTCTACCGAAGGAAGTTTCAAAGCATCAATGTCGATTACGTCAGCATAAGGAGCACACAACTCGTCTTTTCTGTTATACGAATTGGCGTAAATATTTTTGGCCAGTGCCAAACCGTCGTCTCCGCCCACAGCAAGACCGATAACCTCTTCGAGCCAAGTTGTGCCGGCAGTTTTAAGATGTAATCCTTTATTGTGTTTCTTGATAATTTTCGCCATGATGGGATAAATGGAAAATTTGTCACTACCGGAATGGACGCTTAATTTCAGTTCTTCGGGAAGGCCGAATTCCTTTACAGCGAAATCGATTACTAGCACGTCTTCTTCGAATTCTTTTTCGAATTGATCCAAATCTCCTACATAATCAATGCCTTTATTAAACCGGCCTGTAAATTTAGGAGCAATTGTTTGTGCGGGAACACCTTTATCCGCCAGCATTTTAAGAATGAAAAGCATTTCAATCGGCGTTTGCGGCGATTCTACTTCATCCATCGATACTTCGGTGATGAAATTGCCTTCGCCTTTTTCTTTTTTCAAGTAAGCATATATTTCGGCCACTTGCTGTGTTGCTGCAAGAAATTTGTGAGCAATGCTTTCCAGTAATTCGCGGGTAATTTGCAAAGGTTCCTTTATGCCAGTAATGTTTAATTTACCCATATATTTTTCGCAAGAAGATAAAAAATTATTCACTTCTTCTACGGAACTTTCTTTACCGATAAAAGATGCCACATCTAACGTGAAAAAATCGGCTGTTGCCACAAACGGTTCTACCGTGTTGAGATTAATATGATCTGTATCTACAAAATATTTACCTGTGAAATTCAGATTTTTCACTGCCGAATCGACCTCTTTCCTTACATCTTCGGGTTTTGAATTTACATAAATATGTTCGCTGTTTGATTTATTCCAAACGGGGCTTATGTTAATTCCTTTATTGTTAACTTTGACAATGGTTTTTAATTGTGCTTCACCCTGATGCGAAAATCGGTCTCCAGTTCCGATACTGAATTTTTCTACTTTCATTTAAATTAAAAGTTGAAGAAATATTTTGAGTTGTTGTAAGATATATTTTCCACCATTTCTCCGATGAATTCTATTTCGGAAGCGGGTAGAAGTCCGTTTTCGATGTCGTTACCGAGCAGATTGCAGAGTATTCGGCGAAAATATTCGTGACGAGGATAAGAGAGGAAGCTGCGAGAGTCGGTAAGCATGCCGACAAAGCGGCTTAGAAGTCCAAGATTTGATAACGAATTCATTTGTGCTTCCATACCTGTTTTTTGGTCGAGAAACCACCATCCGGAACCGAATTGTATCTTTCCTGCCACCGATCCATCCTGAAAGTTTCCGATCATGGTAGCCACCATGTCATTATCCTTTGGATTAAGGTTATAAATGATGGTTTTAGCCAATTTGTTGTCTTTATCCAGTCGGTCGAAAAAACGGCTCATGGTTTTAGCAACCGTAAAATCTCCAATTGAATCAAAACCGGTGTCAGCACCTAATTGATTAAAAAGACGGGTGTTATTGTTGCGGATAGCTCCGTAATGAAATTGTTGTGTCCAGCCCTTTTCCCAATCCATAATGGCGCCTTCGTGGAGCATAGCCGATTTGAATTTCACAATTTCTCCTTTCGACAACTCGTTTCCACGGTAAACCTTATCGAAAATATTTTCTATTTCGGAGTGTGTATGTGGTTCTGCGTAAAATTCTTCCATTCCATGGTCGGATAACTTACAGCCCACGGATGCAAAGAAATCGTGACGGTTGCGTAGAGCTTCAATTAAATCGTTGAATTTAAGAATAGTGATTCCCGACACTTCAGACAGTTTTCCCAAGTAAGCACGATATTCGGTCGGATTTTCAACTGCCATAGCTTTGTCGGGGCGCCAGGTGGGAAGAACTTTAATTTCGAATCCTTCATTTTTTAACGCTATATGATGTTCTAACGAATCGACCGGATCGTCGGTGGTGCAAACTACTTTGACGTTGTATTTTTTCATCAATCCGCGTGCGGAAAATTCGGAAGTTCTGAGCTTTTCCGTGCAAACATCGTATATTTTCTTGGCTGTTTTTGGGTTAAGTAACTCTTTCACATCGAAAGCCGTTTTCAATTCAAGATGAGTCCAGTGATAGAGCGGGTTACGCATGGTATAGGGAACGGTTTCTGCCCATTTTTCGAATTTTTCCCAATCCGATGTATCTTTCCCTGTAATGTAGCGTTCGTCAATCCCATTTGTGCGCATGGCGCGCCACTTGTAATGATCACCTTCGAGCCAGATTTGTCCCAAGTTGTTGAATTGCCTGTCGGCAGCAATGTGTGCTGGATCCAGGTGACAGTGATAATCAATAATCGGTTGTTTTTTTGCGTGTTCGTGGTACAATTCCCTTGCAGTATCCGTTTGCAAGAGAAAATTTTTGTGGATAAATTTTTCCATACGATAATATATTTGTAGTTTTCACTTTTATTGACAGCAAATTATTGTTTACGTACACGGTCAATCTCATAAAAGAGATTTGAATTTTCAAAAATAGTAATTAATTTTAAATTAACGTGTAATAAAAGGTGAAATTTGCAGTTTTTCCCACCTTTTCAATACTGTCCGTATGCTTTTTTTATCCTGTCCACTTTTTCTTTTCGTTTGCGTGCTTTGCGGTTTTTAATGGTACGGACAGGGTCGGCATCGAATCCTGAATAAGGTGGAGTAATGATGTTTCTAAATTTATATATCCAATCTACTGGACCTTCACCAGCGTAAACTCCCAAACCGTAATCTCCGCGTGTGTATTGCACCCATTGTGTGATGCTGCGAGCATCAGGCACGGCATTATATTTACCGTTGGAATAATCTATTTTTGCACGATCTAATTGACTCGTGCCTGCGTTTGTAACATTTAAATTCAGGTGGATTTCATACTTTTCCGGCGGATGCAAGATTTGAATTCTATCGAATTTAGTGGGTAATTTGGTGGTAGGTGAAACTTTCAGTACTTCCTGATTTTGTTGCGGAAGCATTTGAATGGGCTGATGACGTGGTTGGTATTGTAACGGTTTTTGTTCGGGCACAATGAGCGATTGACGAAGTTTTTCCTTCATTTCATCGTTAAATTCCTGTGCCTGAAGTTCCGAAAGAAGTGCTGCGGTTACAAAACACAAGAAAAACAGAATTGATATTTTTGTTTTCTGTTCGATACTAACGTATTGAAAGTGGTTCTGTATAGTATAAGATGCATTTTTGCGGAAAACGCCGCATAAGTCTATGTAAAAACTTACAAAAAGAAATACTGATTATGGTTTTATTCGTCGTTCACAATTTTATAATTTCCAGTCGGAGTTGTTTCAATCCATTTGCCCTCGACTTTTTTTTCTGCTTTGGTTCGATTGTTGGTAAGTGTGAGCCGATAGGAAACCACCCGTTTTTGCCATTCCTGATCCACATGAAAGGCCGATTTACCTGCTGGTAGATTCAGTGTTTCCATAAAAGTATTTTCTTTTAAGTAGTCCTCTTTTGTGGTAACTCCATACACATGTTTTTTATTTGATAAATAAACTTTTCCATCTATAATAGTTTGAGGAACATTTACTTCAATTGAATCATCCTTTATCCAAACAAAAGCATTCGGATCATGGCTTTCGAAGTTCGATTGGCGAAAGATATCAACTCCGCTGTATGGAGAAAAAGAAAATGGCCCGGAAGTAGTTATATAAAATTGATATGAAGCTCCTTTTTTGTAGTAAAGAGAATCTTTGTCCTTTTCTTGCAGGAAGTAATCAATACCGGCAAAACTGTATCCTTCCGAAACTTTTTGTTTCACCAAAATTTCTTCTGTTTTATTTTTTCCTTGAATTACAATTCGAAAATTGAAAGGTTCACCCGTGCTGTTTTCCAATACTTCTATGGTTAATGTGTTTGGAGAGTTTCGGGTTATTATGAATCCTTTATCCATCCATTTGCTTTCAATTCGCCCTTCGCCTTTCATTGCAACGAAACTGTTCTCTTGCAGCAAAGTTCCGTCAGAAGAAAAAACCTCTCCGCTAATGCGCAGATTGCCGTTAGTATTAACTACTTTTGAAATAAACCAATCGGTATTATTTATCTTCACTACGGTTTTTCCACCTTCGCCTTCAACTGTAAATTCTTTTATCGAAAGAAAGGGCTCGTCTTGTGTGTCGCAAGAAATGTTACACCATAAAATAACGGAAAAGAGAAAGAAAATCGATAGTTTTTTTGAGTTCATAATTTGGAATTTATCTTGCTTGTAATAGTATAGATGCCGTTTTACAAAAAACGCTGCATGAAAGATTGTTAAATGTTTGTAGGAAAAGGTTAATCTTCGCCAAATCGCCAAGTCTCTTTTCTCCCTGTCTCACAATCTCAACTATTCTTCCATTGAAAAACTGCGCGAACCGATTAAGTTTCCGTCAGCAAAAATATCGGCTTTGTAGGTTCCGGGCATCAGGAATTCTTCGATGTTCCAATACATGGTAACGGGAATTTCCTCGCCGCCGTACTCAACAATTCGTTTAATGGAATATTGCAGATTTCCATTTTCATAAGGGAATGTGCTGCCTGGAGTTTTCGTTAAGACTCCACCGTCGGGCGACATGATGCGAACAAAAATGGTTCTTTCGCCGGGTTCGGCAGTGATGTTTTTGGTAATTAGAAATGAAATGACAAATTGCGAACTGCGACTTAACCGTTTTTGTTCTCGGCCCCGATCATTCACAGCTTTCACAGCTATGCCCGTGGCATCAAGTTTGGAGGCGAGTGTAACTTTTTCGCTTAACTGCGCTTTTTCTTGCGAAACCTGATTAAGCGTGCGGCTGGTTTGCTGATATTGTTGTGTAATTTGTTCGTTTTTAGCTTGCAATTCTGTATTCAATCGATGCAGTGAATCAATTTGCTGCACGTACGATTTAAGTATTTTCCGTAACGTTGCCAACTCGTCTTTCAGCCGTTTAATTTCAGCTTTATTTGCGGCATCGGTCATTCTTAATTGCTCCTGCAAGCGTTGCACTTTAGCTTGTTCGTTCTCTAATTTATAAAGCAACGAATCGTTTTGGACGCTGAATTTAAACCCCTCGTATTGCATGGAAATGGCTTCGTACTCGTCTTCGAGTTCCTGCTTGTCAATGGTAAACTGCTGTTCCATAGTATTTATTTGCTTGTTTTTGCTGACAATGTAAACAACAGCAACAGCTAAAACCAGTAATAAAACCACAATTACAGCGATTAATTGCGGAGTACGTTCTTTTAAATCTTTTTTCATACGATAAAGGCGTTCAATTATTTGCACGCAAAAATACGCCTTTTCGCACAAAAAGACAATTGTTAAAGGGTGATTTTTATTAATTTAAGAAATTTTCGGGTTGCGTGTGATACTAATTCCAATTAGCATCATAAAATTACTTCAAGTTAGAACTCGAAAGCACTCTAAAATATCGACAACTTCGTTTTTGTTGTAAATTCCTCCAAAAAAAGTATTCCTTTGTATGAATTCCCTTTTTTGTTAAGACGCGGACTCCAAACGGCAATGCTGTATTTTTCGGGATGCACGGCTACAATTCCTCCTCCCACGCCGCTTTTTCCGGGAAGTCCCACTTTAAAAGTGAATTGTCCGGCTTCATCGTAAAAACCGCAGGTTTGCATGAGTGCGTTAGTGCGTTTTGTGCGGCTGGGCGAGAGGATTTGTTCGCCGGAGTGAGGGACCACACCGTTATTGGCGAGGAAGAGAAATGATTCCGATAGCTCTCTGCAACTCATTTCGATGGAACAAATGGTGAAATATAGATCCATTACTTTATCGATATCGTTTTTAATGTTTCCAAAAGATTTCATCAGGTTCACGAGCGCGTAATTGCGAAAACCGGATTTTTTTTCGGAATATGCCACAATAGGATTATAATCGATAGCATTGTTTTTCAACAGACTACGGATAAATGCGAGCATATTTTCTTTGGGAGAAGCAAGCTCATCCACCAAAATATCGCACACCACGATAGCGCCTGCATTGATAAACGGGTTGCGGGGAATTCCTTTATCGTATTCCAATTGAACAAGCGAGTTAAACGGTGTTCCTGCCGGTTCCAAATCCATGCGCTCCCAAATATCGCTTTTTATGCGCGAATAGGCGAGCACAAACGAAAACACTTTAGCAATACTTTGAATGGAGAACCGAACTTCGGAATCGCCGAAGGCGTAATGTTTTCCGTCAACAGTAGTTAAGTGTACACCAAATTGATTGGGATCAACGTGTGCCAGTTCGGGAATGTAATCGGCAACGTGGCCGAAGTCTTCCACATTTTGGAGTTCGTTGTAGATTTCTTGAAAGGTTTTTTCGTAGTTCATTTTGTGTTTAGAGTTTGAGGTTTTCATTCAAAAATAAAATGAAACAATAAGTCCTTATGTTTGTAATTTGATATAAAAAGCACTTTATTGAATAAGTCCAAAAGATTATATATTTTAGTAGAACTATATTAATTTACATAAAACTCAAGAACTTATGCAAGCACAAAGAAAAGAATTAAATTTTGAAGGACAAAATATTTTTTTCGGTTCACTTTATCCAAATCCAAAAGCTGGCTTTGAGCCAACCCTTGGGTAATGGACAAATAAACTAAAAAGATGATACATATATGTAAACTTTTATTTGTATTTTTGTGTTATGTTGAAAGATAGAAAAGTAATCGGTTATAAAAACTTTTTTGTAAATTTTATTAATTCGGTCATAGATACGTTCGGAAAAATTATCGATGAGTTAGGACTGAGAATGGAAATAGTGAAACCTTTATAATTCAATACTTTTTATGCGTCGATTTTTTATCACCCTTTCATACAATGGAAAAAACTACGTAGGTTGGCAAATGCAGCCCAACGGAGTAAGCGTACAACAGGTGTTGCAGGATGCACTATCGACCATCTTGCGCGAGCAAATTGAAGTGGTAGGAGCAGGCAGAACCGATGCCAGCGTTCATGCTCGGAAAATGGTGGCACATTTTGATTTTTCGGGGGAAAGTTTTGATGAGAAAGATTTGGTGAGAAACTTAAATAGCTTTTTACCCCGTGATATTGGCATTCACGAAATACGTGAAGTTCAACCCAATGTTCACGCCCGGTTTTCGGCCACTTCGCGAACTTATAAATATTACCTCACAACGGAAAAAGATCCTTTTCTGCACGATTTCAACTACCAGGTATTTTTTCAACCCGATATCGATACCATGAATGCTTTGTGCAAAGTGCTAAAAGAATACACGGATTTTACCAGTTTCAGCAAACTGCATACCGATGTAAAAACCAACAACTGCCGAATAAGCGAAGCTTACTGGGAACAGGAAGATACCCGTTTCACGTTTACCATAACTGCCGACCGTTTCCTTCGGAATATGGTTCGAGCCATCGTTGGAACACTTTTAGAAGCCGGTCGTGGAAGATTAGACGAATGCGGCCTTCGCCGAATTATCGAAGCAAAAAACCGACAACTTGCCGGTGATTCCGCACCAGGACACGCTCTTTTTCTGCACAATGTGATTTATCCGAACGATATTTGGATAACCAAGTAACTACTGATAAAGCGGTTTTTAAACTCGAAACTCTTGACTTGACATAAGGAAGTTCCGGACAATCATTAAAATTAATTCAAATACTCCCCTATCCTACCACTGATCTGCAATAGCGAAATTTCATAAAGTTTGGTGCGATATTGTGCAGTAAGCAACCGCTGTTCGGCTTGAAGGAGACTTACCTGCGCTTCGCGCAACAGGATTCCCGATAAATCGCCCAATTTGTACCTATCCATAGCGATTTCGTAATTGATTTCGGCGTTTTTCAGGCTTTCTTTTTCGAGATTGGTCAGTTTTATATTGTTTTGATAAGCAAGCCACATATTGGCAAAATCGCTTTGCAGGATGAGTTTTTGCCGTTCAACCTGTAATTTCCGGTTATCGATCCTTATTTTCGCGTTTTTCTGTTCACGGCTTCTGTTAAAGCCATCGAAAATATTAAAACCTAACGTAACTCCCACGTTTGGACCCCAGCTTCGTTGCCTGTCGAAATTTCCCTTATTGTAATCAAAATAGGTGAATCCGTATCCGCCGTTCAAGCGAAGGTAAGGATAATTCTGGCTTTGTAATGTTTTTAAATCGAGTTCGCTTAAAACCTTATTCTTTTCAGTTAAAAGCAACGAAGTATTCACTTTCATCATATTGTCGAAAAGTTCCGGTTTTGACAGCATCGAATCAAAAGAGATGGTTGTATCGGCAGCAACAAATTGTTGTTCCACATTATCTGCCCCCATCATTTCGTTCAGGCGAATGCGGGAACTGTGGATAACTTCATACTGCTGAATCAGTTGTGAGCTATCGGCATTAAAATCGACTCGCGCCTGTTGCAAATCGAGCCGAGAAAGCGAACCAATCTGATAACGAGCTTCCACAATCCGCAATCGCTCACGTGAAAGATTTACCGCCTGACGTAAATTCTGCATACGCAACGTTTGCTGAACGTAGTTATAATATTCTGCCGAAATATCGGCAATAAAATTTTCCACATCTAATTGCGTATTTAGTTCTCCAACTGTTTTTAGTTCTTGTAAACGCTTGTAGTTAGTTTGCACCCGAAAACCTTCAAAAATAGTCCAGTTCAGATTTAATCCCACATCAAGTGTTTGCGTTACTGAATTACGGGTAGTGAGAGTTTCAGTGCCATCTACCGGAAATTGATCGGAATTGCTTTGACGAACGTTATACCCGGAATTTAATCCAACGGACGGAAGAAATCCGGCATTGCCCAATGTTACGTTATTATCGGAAATTTGTTGTTCGTTCCGGCTGATTTTCAGATCGTAATTGTTTTCCAACCCAATACGTATTACTTTATCCAAATCAATAACCGTTTGAGCTTCAGATAAAAATGGAAATAAAAGTACAATTGCCGCAAAGGCATATTTCTTAAATTTAAGCATGTTGAACCTCGATAATTTCTTTTGTTTTCGATTCTCTGTTGGTGGATAAATACATGTACATTGCCGGAACAACAAACAATGTTAACAGCGTGGAAATGAGCATACCACCAACCACGGCAATACCCATTGCAATTCGACCGTTGGCTCCTTCGCCGGTGGCCAATGCAAGCGGAAGTAACCCGAGAATTGTGGAAATACTTGTCATTAAAATCGGACGCAAACGTTGGATTGATGCACCCATCACAGCATCGTACTTATTTACACCTGCCGCCTGACGTTGATTGGCAAACTCAACGATAAGAATTCCGTTTTTGGCAACCAAACCGATCAACATGATAATCCCGATTTGACTGTAAATATTCATTGTAACGCCGAACAACCGCATGAAGAGCAATGCACCGAAAACCGCTAACGGAACGGTAAGCATTATCACAAACGGGTCTTTAAAACTCTCGAATTGCGCTGCCAAAACCAGAAAAATAAGAATAATAGCCAACCCGAAAGCAAAAAACAAGCTCGATGAACTTTCGCGGAAATTTCTCGATTCGCCTTGCAAAGCCGTTCTGAAAGTATCGTCGAGTACTTCTGCCGCAATTCTGTCCATTTCCTCCAATCCTTGCCCCAACGAATAACCTTGTGCCAATCCCGCGGAAACGGTTGCAGAGTTAAACCGGTTGTATCGATATAATTGCGGCGGTGCAACGGTTTCTTCCAATTTCACCAGATTATCCATCTGAATCATCTGTCCTGTGTTGTTTTTCAAATAAATGGTTTTCAAATCGAGCGGCGTATTTCGTTGTTGACGGTTTATCTCACCCAATACCTGATATTGTTTTCCGTTCATGTAAAAATATCCCATCCGCTGGCCGCTCAAAGCATATTGTAGCGTTTGTCCGATGTCGCGGGTGCTTACGCCAAGCAATGCAGCTTTGTCGCGGTCTATCACAATTCGGGTTTCGGGTTTTGTAAATTTCAGGTTCACGTCGGCCATCTGGAAATAGGGACTTTGATTCACTTTTTCCATAAACGGTGGAATAAACTCCTGAAGTTTTTCGATATTGGGCGCTTGCAGCACATACTGAATGGGCATTCCGCCGCGGCGTCCGCCAAAAGTGGATTGTTGTTGCAAAAAAGCACGAGCCGCCGTCTGGTTTCTAACCGCAGCCGACAAAGCATCAGCAATTTCCATTTGGCTTCTTTCGCGTTCTTTCATATCGGGCAAAACAATTCGAACCATTCCGAAACTACTTCTAATCATCATAATATTCGATTCGCTTTCCCACGCAACGGAATCGGCAATCCTCGAAATATTTTCGGTGTAATCTCTTGTAAATTCATAAGTTGCACCTTCGGGAGTGGAAGTTCTGATCGTAATTTGTGAACGGTCTTCCAACGGAGCCATTTCGGCAGGAATTACGTTCCACAAAACTATAATAAGTATCAAAGCTGCACCCGTTATCGGATAAATTAACCATCTGTGATGAAGGAATGATTTTAGCGACTTATGGTAAAAGGCATTCATTCCTTGAAAGAACTTCTCGGTTTTCTCGTAAATCTTATCGTACTTTTCTTTTCTTTTCAATAGCTTTGACGAGAGCATCGGAACAAACGACAATGCCGCAAACGATGAAATAATTACCGCACCCGATATCACGATACTAAATTCCCGAAACAACCGTCCGGTCATTCCTTCAAGGAAAATAATCGGAAAAAATATGGCTACCAATGTAATAGTCGTAGATATAACGGCAAAGAATATCTCTTTTGAACCTTCCACTGCGGCCTTTTTCGGCTCCATCCCCTGCTCTACCTTAGAATAAATATTTTCGACCACTACAATGGCATCATCCACCACCAATCCCACCGAAAGCACAACAGCAAGCATGGAAAGTACATTGATGGAGAATCCGGCTAAATACATGATAAAAAATGTGCCGATAAGCGATATAGGGATAACCAATGTAGGAATAAGCGTTACACGAATATTTCTCAGAAACATGAAAATAACCAGCACTACCAGTGCAAAAGCGATGATAACGGTTATTTGTACTTCGGAAATGGAGGCGCGTATAAAACGAGTATTATCGAAAGCAATGTCGAGTTTCACATCTTCGGGAAGATCTTTGCGCATCTGTTCTATTCTCAATGCCGCTTCGTTGGCGATAACAACCTGATTAGCACCTGGTTGAGGGATAATAACACAACTAACCATGGGAACACCGTTGCGCCTGAGAATACTTTTCCGATTCTCCGTATCAAGTTCGGCAGTTCCAATATCACCAAATCTCACAATCCGATAATCGTCTTCAATAACAACCATGTTGTTGAACTCTTCGGGAGTCTGCATTAGTCCCATCGTGCGGATGGATTGCTCAATGTGGTCGCCTTCGATGCTTCCGGCCGGCAATTCGATATTTTCTCTATCTAAAGCGCTTTTTACATCCATTGGAGTAATGTTGTAGGATGCCATTCTTACGGGATCGAGCCACAGACGCATCGAATATCGGTTTTCACCCCAGATTTCCACGGCACTCACGTTGGAGATTGTCTGCAAACGCTCTTTAACTGTAAGTTCTGCGATTTCAGATAGTTGCAATAATGAACGTATGGGACTTTCAACCGTTACCTGCATAATCGGGTCGGCATCGGCATCGGCTTTTGCAACTGTGGGCGGGTCGGCATCGCGCGGAAGATATCGCATGGCCCTGGAAACCTTGTCACGAACATCATTGGCGGCCGTTTCCATATCCACACTCAATTCAAATTCAACGGTTATTCTCGAACTTCCCTGGCTGCTTTGGCTCATCAGCGAACGAATCCCGGGAATTCCGTTGATGTTTTGTTCCAAGGGTTCTGTAATCTGATTTTCGATAACTTCGGCATTAGCCCCCGGATAGCCCACGGAAACCGTGATGATGGGATTATCCACGTTGGGATATTCACGCACGGCAAGACTGGTATATCCGATTACGCCAAAAATGATAATAATCAGCACTAACACCGTTGCCAATACTGGACGATTTATACTTAGTTCGGATAACGTCATAATTATTCTGTTGTGTTGGAAATTATTTCTGAAATTTTAACCGGCAAGCCATTTCTCAACTGCATCACACCGGTTGTCAGTAATGTATCTCCTGCGGAAAGTCCTGAAAGCACTTGTACCGATGACGAAGTTCTGTAACCTTTGGTTATTTCTACTTCCTGAGCCACCCCATTTTTATATATGTACGCAATATCTCGACCCAACTCGGTAATGCTTGAAATGCTGGGAATCATAATAGCATCGGGGACTTCGCTTATTAACGTTTGCATGGAAGCCGATAAACCGGGTTTCAATTTCCCGCCTGGATTTGCATATCGTGCTCGAGCTTTCAATGTCAGTGTTTTAGGATCTAACTGCGATTCTACTGCATAAACCACAGCGTTATATGTGTTTAAGTCATTTTCCACTTTAAATGATAGTTCCGTTCCGGGAGGTATTTGCCGCACTTGATTTTCGTTCATGGAAAACTCCAACTTCAAAGGCGATATCTTGGTGAGTTTAGAAATCACTACCGTCGGCGTTGCGTAAGCTCCAACGCTGACATGTCTTAATCCGATAACTCCGCTAAAGGGAGCTCTTAATTCTGTTTGTGCGATTCTGGATTGTATCAGGTCAATATCGGCTTTCAGTTTTTCCAGTTCGGTAGTTACCGTTTGGTATGTTTCCTGACTGATTGCATCTTTTTCCAA
>MVZJ01000049.1 GCA_002069095.1 Bacteroidetes bacterium ADurb.BinA174
ATGCATTCTTCAAAAACCCGAATGGCTTCAGGTGCATTGTCATTCAGATAAAGCGACAACGCTTTCATTTTTAGAGCCGAAACATCGTTTTCGTTGATGGTGAGCGCAAAATCAAAAGCATCAATGGCTTTATTGAACTCTTCGTTCATCGAATACAGCTTGCCGATATTTACCCAGCTATCAAACGAATACGGGTCAATGTCTAACAGCCTGTTGTTGTATTCTATTGCACGACTGAAATCGCCCTTCATTTCATTGGCATACGCCAAATCGATCAGCACATCGGGATTGGATTCATCAATTTTTAAGCTCTCTTCGAGATAAGAAATAGCCCGGTCGAAATTATCAATATCGTTCATTACATAACCGACTTCGGTAATAAAAACGTACAAATCATCGATGGACAATTCCTTGTTCATGGTTGTGTTAATTATCTCGTTGGCTTCATCCGTTTTTCCTAAATGGAGCAGGCTCTCGATCTGGAGCAGCGGGAGTTCGATATCACCTTCATCGGGGATATTGTTCAGGTACGACAACGCTTCGTTATACAACTCGGAGAAAACCAGCGTTTTGGCCTTTAAAATCATCAGTTCCGGGCTGGCAGGATGCATTTTGAGCCCTTCTTCAATGATTTCTTCGGCCTGTTCGTTGTTTCCCAGGCTGTTGTAATAATCGGCTAATGCAGCAAACTCATCAGCATCGAAATAGATATTCTTGCCGATTAAGAGCATTTGCTCGTATTTGTCAATAAGCGATTGTATATCAAATTCTTCGTCCATTTTTCGTGTTACGCGTTATGTGTTACGTGTTATGGGGTTGGGAAGTCATTCCACCTTTGCTCCACATATTTAATAAAATGACTATCCGCAAAACTTCCTAATCAATTCTCGTCAAAACGAGCGAACAAGTTCGAGCGGCCACGTCCCTTTAGGGCATGGATGAATAGTAGGAAAATCAATAGGCTTTAGCCAAAATTTAAATAATCTTGGGCTAAAGCCCGCTTTTAGTGGTGGTTTACCCACGAGTTAAAACTCGTGGTAATTGATAAATATTTTTAGTGCACATTGCGGATAATCATGCAATAAAAATATTTATTGTGAGACACAGTCCCAAATCTACTGTTGTTTCTTCCAAGAATCTTTTAACGCAACCGTGCGGTTGAATACCATGTTTTCGGGCGTTGAGTCTGCGTCAACATTGAAATAACCGATACGCTGAAATTGGAAAACATCGCCGGGTTTGGTATCTTTCAAGTATTCTTCCAACTTACAGTTCTGTTTTACAATCAACGATTCGGGGTTTATCAATTCTCGAAAATCTTTATCTTTTTCAGCTAACGGGTCTTCCACCATAAACAGGCGGTCGTAAAGCCGAACTTCGGCATCAACGGCGTGAGGAACAGATACCCAATGAATAGTGCCTTTTACTCTTCTGTTGGCTTCGAGCATTCCACTACGAGTTTGTGGGTCGTATTCTGCATAAACTTCAACAACATTTCCGTTTTCATCTTTTTTACAACCTGTACATTTCACTATATAAGCATTTTTCAAACGCACTTCGTTACCCGGAGTTAAACGGAAATATTTTCTCGGTGCATCTTCCATAAAGTCGTCACGTTCTATCCAAAGTTCACGAGAAAATTTAATCATACGACTTCCCATCGATTCATCTTCGGGATTGTTGATGGCTTCCATCTCTTCAACCTGATTTTCAGGATAGTTAGTGATGATTAATTTTATCGGGTCGATAACACCTGAAACACGCATTGTGTGGGCATTTAAGTCTTCACGTACGGCATGTTCTAGCAGTGAAAAATCGTTCATACCGTCATATTTTGTGTAACCTATTTTGTCAACAAAGCTTCGTATTGATTGTGGTGTGTAACCTCTTCGACGCATTCCGCAAAGTGTAGGCATTCGTGGGTCGTCCCATCCGTTAACGAGTTTTTCCTGTACAAGTTGCAACAATCTGCGTTTGCTCATAACGGTGTAGGTCAAGTTCAGACGATTGAACTCTGTTTGACGCGGACGATAGTCATCTGTCGCGAGTTGGTCGATAAACCAATCGTATAGCGGACGATGCACTTCAAATTCCAATGTACAAAGTGAGTGCGTTACACCCTCGAAATAGTCCGATTGTCCGTGTGCAAAGTCATACATCGGGTATGCTTTCCATTTCGTTCCCGTGCGGTGGTGTGGAATATGGATAACACGATAGATAATCGGGTCGCGAAAGTGCATATTGCTTGATGCCATATCGATTTTAGCACGCAACACCATTTCACCTTCCTTAATTTCGCCTGTATTCATTTTTTCGAATAGTTCCAATGACTCTTCGATTGGACGATTTCTAAACGGGCTGTGAGTTCCCGGTGTGGTTGGTATACCTTTCTGTTTAGCAATCTCTTCCGATGATTGTTCGTCGATATAAGCTTTATCTTCTTTTATCAACTTCACCGCGAAGTCCCACAACTGTTGGAAATAGTCAGATGCGTAATATACGTTTTCCCAATGAAAACCTAACCATTCTATATCTTCCATTATGGAATCAACGTATTCAACGTCTTCTTTCACTGGGTTTGTATCGTCGAAACGAAGGTTACAGATTCCGTTATATTTTTCGGCTATACCAAAGTCCAAACAGATAGCTTTGGCGTGTCCGATATGTAAGTAACCGTTTGGCTCAGGCGGGAATCGGGTTTGTACACGTCCGTCGTTTTTGGCTTCACGCAAATCGTTTTCTACCATTTGTTCGATAAAGTTGAGCGATTTTTTTGGTTCCTCTACTGTGTGATTGTGCTCGTTCATATATTTTGAGTTTTATTTTTTATGCATATTATAGTTACTAATGAATATCTGTTCATCAAAGTTCGCCCGGAGGGCGACATTTTCGTAACCGTATGCAAATCTTCGCAAATGGCGAAGATGCAGCTTACGGCATAATATCTCTACAACACTTTCGCCTGAAAGGCGATACTTACACAGCAACAAGTACCGCCACTTCGAGCGGAATCGGTTGTTTGTGTTTTACCGCAGGCGAATAAATCGCCTACGGTTATGAAAATTAGGCTTTTGACTACGTCGATTTTCAATTCAAGCTTTTTCTATATTTTTTTAAACCGCTCGAATTCGACGGGTTTAAAGTGGTCGAATTCGATAACTTTGAATGTTAATTTCTTTTTTCAGTCAATATAAATATTCATTAAATAGAAACTCTTGCATACGGTACCGTATCGTATCCGCAAAATTCGCCATTTAGATATTTATAATATCCCGAAATAGCCACCATTGCAGCATTATCGGTTGTATAAGCGAACTTTGGAATGTGAATTTTCCAACCGTATCGTTTACTGTAATCTTCAAATGCTTTTCGTAAACCGGAGTTTGCCGAAACACCTCCTGCAACGGCAACCTCTTTTATTTTTAACTCTTTTGCGGCTTTGTAAAGTTTATCCATCAAAATATCTACGATGGTTTTCTGTAAAGAAGCACACAAGTCTGCCTTGTTTTTTTCGATAAAATCGGTATCGTTTTTCAGCTCATCGCGCAGGAAATAGAGAAACGATGTCTTCAATCCGCTAAAACTATAATCGAAACCATCGATACGGGGTTTACTAAATTTGAATTTTTCGGCATCTCCATCTTTTGTCAATTTATCCACTATCGGTCCGCCCGGATATCCCAAACCCATAACTTTTGCACATTTATCGAATGCTTCGCCTGCAGCATCGTCAATGGTTTGTCCGATAATTTCCATATCGTGATGCGATTTTACTAAAATTATTTGCGAATTTCCACCCGATACCAACAAACAAAGAAAAGGAAATTTGGGTTGGTTGGTATCGTTTTCATCCTCTTTAATAAAATGTGCCAACACGTGTGCCTGTAAGTGATTTACATCAATCATCGGGATATTTAGAGCCGATGAAAAACCTTTTGCAAATGATGTCCCTACAAGCAATGAGCCCAATAATCCCGGTCCACGAGTAAAAGCAATCGCCGACAGCTCCGCCTTATCTATTCCTGCCTGTTTCAGCGCATCGTACACCACGGGAATAATATTTTGCTGATGCGCACGCGACGCCAATTCGGGCACCACGCCGCCGTAACGCTCGTGAACCGCTTGCGATGCAATCACGTTAGAGAGAATCACTCCGTCGCGAATTACCGCTGCCGAAGTGTCATCGCACGAAGATTCTATGCCTAAAATTGTTATCAATCTCTCAAATTCAAAATAAGGGTACAAAGATAACATAAAAAAAGCGTTTCGATAATCTTATTTACGGAACGCTTTTTATTCAGTTAAATATATGATACAAACTTTTTAATAAATCAATTCATAGTCTCTATATTCCAATTTCGATTCGATAAAAGACTTCACTTGTTCGAATTTTTCAGCATACAAAGCATTATCTTCAAAAATCAGCATGGGCACTTTCATATTATCGTTGTGAAATAAAAGAAGATAGTTTTTGTAAATTGAATAATAAAGGAACAATTCCCAATTGTATTCAAATTGTTTTTCTTTATCCTTATATTTCAGCATATCACCGGAAAACTCATATACACAATCCATTTTTTCCATTTCAAATCGGCCGGCAACTCTATCGATTCGCTTTTGGTATTTTTTTTTAGAAAGTCTTAGGTCCAGAAACAAATGCAAAACATAAAGAACATAAAGCACAGTTAGCAACCAATAAATATTACCGGAAGTGTCCTCAAAATAAATCAAGAGGGCAAAAACAATAAAAACAACAGCGAAAATAGAGGTATTTTTAATGGTGCGTTTTCTCTTTCTCCATAGCAAATGCCAGATAAGCATTTGCTCCCTTTCAAATACTTCTCTGTCGAAAGGAAATTCTATGCGTAAAGTATCCATAGATATTAATTTTAATGGAGACAAAGATAACATATAAAAGCGTTTCAACGATATAAAAAATATTCCGAAAACAGCTATCGAAATGCTTTTAATTTTAAAACGTTACTTGATTGTCCGCATCCATCTGTCTTACAGAGTTATATCCACCCTTACTTTTCCCAACAACGCATCGGGAAGGTTACGGTATGTGAAGCGATGCACATATTCTACGCGCAGTAAGCCCAGGATATTGGTAATTCCAATGGTTCCTTCCACATAAGGCACAGAATCGTACCGATAAGAAGCGGCCGGGAAATTATAAATATCAGACGTAGAAAGCAAAGGGTCGTTTTTAGCGCTCAATCGTCCGTAAGACGCGCGCAACGAGATAAGTTCCTTGATTCCCATATCATCTAAAAACGGAATTTTCGACAAAACAAAATCATCACCCACAAAAGTGGCGCGGATGGTGTATTGCTCATCGGCAACAAATTCCAACGCCCGATTTAAGAAAAAGGCGTTGTTCTCGATATGATGTCTAAAACGTTGATTAGGATATACCAACAACGGAAAAGGTACAGCGTTCCACACTTTGGAGAACTCGCCTACGGCGTCTAATCGCCCAAATCGATTCAATATAAACCGTTTCTGCGCCGAAAACTCGGTACGATGATAAGCAGCTTCACCGCCAAGCAGATTATCAAACCCTATAGAATGCGACAGAAAAAAAACGGGGCTTTCCATTTCAATGGGTTTACGTTTGCGCTTTTGTTGCACATACGCTTCGCGTGCGGAATATCGAAACAAAACGCCCACTTCCGAAGTGTTTAACTCCTCGTAAGGAATGCGCATATCGCTAAAATCCCTTTCGAACGCCAATTCGCCTTGCGGAACAAAGCGCGATTTTCTCACCCAAAACGTATGCGCTAACCCGTTTTTATATTCGCGTTCGTAATTAATTTCGGCAAAATTACGATACGTAGTCTGGTTTAACGAACGTCGATAAGTTATCAGCAACAAATCGTTTGCCGAGCGCGAATGCATCTCGCCGGGCGAATAGATATCGTTTTCATAAACCAAACGCAAGTTATTTTTCGGAAATTCATCTTCGTGATACGCTTTTTTATCAAACGAATAAATGGCTTCACCCCGATACTTAAACTTTTGGTCTTTAAAACCGTACGCCGCATATCCTCTAACGAAAAAGTGCGGACTTAACCGCGAATTGGAAGCAATACCGACACGCAAACGAATACCCTCGATGGGATTATACGTGGGTAATGTCTGAATTCTACCGAAATCAAACTTATTGGTCTCGGGATTTCCCAACGGAATCCAATCACCTATGACCGTAGTTAAAGATTTATTGAGAAATTTTCCAAAAGCTTTTGGCTTCTTATCAGTATTTGATGACAAAGTAACTCCTTGCCCAAACTCATCAGGTTGCAACTCTATCTGCATTTGATTGGTAATAAGAGTATCGGGTAAAACTCGTTTTATTAAAAACCCTTCGCGAATAAAAACCAGATTGCTGTTTAACAACGAGTCGGGAACCGATATCGAAAATTTACCTAAATTATCGGCCACCGTACCCAATCGCGCTTTCTCAACGAACACGGCTGCATACGCCACCGGCGTGTTGTATTTGGCATCGGTAACAACGCCTTCGTATGTTTTGTTTTGTGCGAAAGTGTTTCCGCAAAAAAGTACGATAAAAAAAAGGAATAGCTGTTTTCTCATAGATATTTATCGATTATTATTTTATTTTCGTAACCTTTCCTTCCGCCTGTTGACGGCACTCTTAACCCTTCTCTAAATCTCTTCCCATAAGGGAGAGACTTTGAAGCAGCTTTGATAAATCGCCGCCCTACATCCGACACGCTCCTCACAATCTCCCATCAACTCCCTGTTTCAACATCCCCTTTACATCGTACAACACATTTTTCTTGTTGATTACAGTTGAAATATCTAATCCCTCAAATTCCTTATGTGCCACTGCCAAAATAACCGCATCGAATTTAGCGGATGGCAAGGAGTTGATTATTTTAACACCGTATTCGTGCATGGCAATTTCCGGCTTTGCCCACGGGTCGTGGATGGTAACATGTGCATTGTAATCCTGCAACGTTTTTACTATATCAATCACTTTGGTGTTGCGCACATCGGGACAGTTTTCTTTAAAAGTAAATCCGAGTACCAACACATTGGAACCAACTACCTGAATGCCTTTTTTAAGCATCAGCTTTATTACTTGTTCGGCCACATAATTACCCATGCTGTCGTTCATACGCCTTCCGGCAAGAATTATTTCGGGGTTATAGCCGTATCGTTGAGCTGCTTGAGCCAAATAGTATGGATCGACTCCTATGCAGTGTCCGCCCACCAATCCGGGTTTAAAGGGCAGGAAGTTCCATTTTGTTCCGGCCGCTTTTAATACGTCCTGCGTATCTATTCCCATCTTATTGAAAATCTTGGATAGCTCGTTCACAAAAGCAATATTAATATCGCGTTGTGCATTTTCAATAACTTTGGCGGCTTCGGCCACTTTGATGGTGGGAGCCAGATGGGTTCCGGCAATAATTACGGATGCATAAACCTCATTCACAATCTTACCAATTTCGGGGGTACTACCTGAAGTTACTTTCATAATTTTTTCTACCGTATGTTCTTTGTCGCCCGGATTGATACGCTCGGGGCTATATCCGGCAAAGAAATCGCGGTTAAATTTCAGTCCGCTCACCTTTTCCACAATCGGGACACATTCGTCTTCCGTAACACCGGGATAAACGGTGGATTCGTACACTACGATATCACCCGTAGAAATAACTTTCCCCACTATCTCGCTGGCTTTGTAAAGCGGCGTTAAGTCTGGGTTGTTATTGCGGTCAACCGGAGTTGGAACAGTTACTATGTAAAAATTGGCATCGGCAATATCCTGCATGTCGGCAGTGCAAAAAAGGCCGGTGCAGGGTGCGGGGTTGGAGTTCTGAGGTATAGGGTTGGAAGTAATGAGGACAGATTGTAGAATATTATCCTCTACTTCAAGGGTAGAATCGTGTCCGTTCATGAGTTCGTTTACTCTTGCTTGATTGATATCGTATCCTACCACAGGATATTTTGTTGCGAAAAGTCGTGCTAACGGCAATCCTACGTAACCAAGACCGATGACGGCGATACGTACTTGAGACAGGGAGAAGTGGAGGCCGAGAGACTGGGGAACCAGGGGGTTGGGAATTATATTGTTGATCATATTATTGTTTTTTGTGATTGGTAACTTTGGGACTTAGCGACCGAGAAACTCTGAGACTAAGTTTATAGTATCTATTTTTGGATTGATCATATTTAGTCGTACTTTTAGTTTAATTATGATAAATGTTTCTTCAGTTATATAATTACAAGCAAAGGCATACTCCAACTACACTTGCATTTCGGTAGCATCACCTTGTCTCACAGTCTCAAGATCTCTCAACGCAAATTCTCACAGTACCATTTCACTGCTTCCCGCAATCCTTCTTTCATGTTGTATTTTGGATTGTATCCCAATAATGTTTTTGCTTTATCGATACTTGCTAACGAGTGAGGAATATCTCCTAACCGGTTGGGACCGTAGATGACTTCCACATCTTTTATTTTAGGATCGTATTCGCTGAGAAATTCTTTCAGATAACCTACCAATTGATTCAATGTGGTTCTTTCGCCGTAGGCGGTGTTGTACACTTGATTTATGGCATCGGGATTGATGGTTTCCATTGCCAGCAGATTCATTTGTATCACGTTATCGATATAGGTGAAATCTCGGCTGTATTGGCCGTCTCCGTTTATTACGGGCGACTCGTGGTTTATAAACTTTTTTACAAATAACGGAATTACGGCGGCATAAGCGCCATTTGGATCTTGACGGCGGCCAAATACATTGAAATACCTCAACCCGATGCACTCCATACCATAAGTTTTTGAGAATACATCGGCATACAATTCGTTCACGTATTTGGTAATGGCATAGGGCGATAACGGTTTACCAATAATATTTTCCACTTTGGGCAATGATGTACTGTCACCGTAGGTGGAGGAACTCGCTGCATAAATAAAACGCTTAACTCCCACATCGCAACTTACTACAAGCATATTCAAAAAACCCGATACATTTACTTCGTTTGATGTAATGGGATTCTTGATGGATCGGGGAACCGAACCCAATGCAGCCTGATGAAAAACATAATCTACTCCATCGGTTGCTTGCCGGCAATCCTCTAAATTGCGAATATCGCCTATTTGTAGTGTGAAAGTTTCCGGATATTTTTCTAATAATGTGAGAAGATTTTCAATTTTTCCGGTGGAAAAATTATCAAGACAAATTACCTGATAATCTTTCTCTAAAAGTGCTTCACATAAGTTTGATCCGATAAAACCTGCTCCCCCGGTAACTAAAGCTCTATACATTTAAAATATCAAATTAATTTCTTTCGGTCTGCAAAAGTACAACAAATAATCCTTGCATTAACTTTAATTGTATCAATTGTTGCTAATTACCACAATGAATGTTGTGGTTGATTTAACACGTATTATTCATCGCAATAAAAAATAAAAAGCGTTCTTAATTGATTATCTTATGAGTAAAATCTTTAATGAATGACCGTATATTTCGCCTGTATCCGGAAAAAAGTTATACATAGAAAACGTTTTTCACAATCAAAAAAACTATATTATGTAATTATAAATCGAGTTAGGCATTTAACGGATATTCATAAAATAATTTATGTCTCATATTTAAGCAAGAATAGCTGTTGTTTTATATTAGTTAACCAAATCCGAACAATCGCTTTCGCTTTTTGGGTTCCGGCATAGCCGATTGACCCGCCATAAGATGCAACGTACTTTGTTTGTTTTCTGTAGCTTTTACAACATTGTAAATTACTCCCCAATCGGGAAGGCCACCCAGATTGCGATCATCAATAAACAAGTCTGCTCCTAGTTTGCGTGAAGCATTTTCTCTTTTTTCTTCGGGATAATTTGCATTTTCAGCATAAAAATACACCCCGCGCTCAGCACAAAAATCTATGGCATCCTGCAATAATTTCCCTTCGCGAACAGTCCATAATATTAGTCTGTGCCCGTCTTTTTGTAATTGCAAAAGTGTTTCAATAGCAAAAGGAATAAGTTTGCCAATTTCGGGATATTTGTGCTCAACGATGGTTCCATCGAAATCAACAGCTATAATCATAATTGTTCGCCAAAATTTTAAATTTTAAGGTACAAAGGTACGAAAAAAACCGAATATTAGAGAATAGGGTGACGAGACGAAGGGCGATGGAGCAAGAGACGAATATGTATATCTCTTTTTTAAACTTACTCCGGAACACGACAGACACCCCATGATTCAAATTCCATATAAATTCCCCGCTACATTTGCCCCAAAATTTCATTATTGCCCAACGATTTTTATATTTCGCTCGATAATCGGCAAGCATTTCGGGAACAGTGTTTTTACCGCCGGATATATTTTGCATCATCCGCAACAGTCGGGCAAATCTGTTTTGGATATGTTTTTGAGAATATTCTCCACTTGATTTTCACTTTTTGAGGCAAATTTTTTGTTTTCTCTATTTGGCTTTTAATCGCATTTCTATTATGGGGATGTACTTGCACGGGTAATAATCGCTTAGTCAAGAACAGGAAAAGTCTTCCATTTGATTGCTGTTCATTTTTATCTGGATAGTATAGTTGCCTTAATTTGAGCTGTATTCGGCTACCCAATTGTTTGCCGATATTTCTTGAAACAAAATAATGTTGTTATAAGTTATTTGTTTCAAGTTCCTAAACTCGAAACCCAATACTTGGAACTCCTGACTTGACATTAGCCATACATTTTTTCGTAATATTGCTGATAATCGCCACTGGTAACGTTGTCCAACCAATCTTGGTTTTCGAGATACCATTGCGCTGTTTTTTCGATTCCTTCTTCAAATTGAAGTGATGGCGTCCAGCCCAATTCGTTTTTAAGTTTGGTGGCATCTATGGCGTAGCGTAAATCGTGTCCGGCACGGTCGGTAACGTACGTTATAAGTTTTTCAGATTCGCCTTTGGTGCGCCCCAGCAAACGGTCAACTGTTTCAATTATTACCTTTATAAGGTCGATGTTTTTCCACTCATTAAATCCGCCGATATTGTATGTATCGCCTTGTTTACCGTTGTGGAAAATCACGTCGATAGCGCGTGCGTGATCTGTCACATAGAGCCAATCGCGCACGTTTTCGCCTTTTCCGTAAACGGGGAGTGGCTTGTTGTGACGAATGTTGTTGATGAAAAGCGGAATAAGTTTCTCCGGAAACTGATACGGACCATAGTTATTGGAGCAGTTGGAAATTACTATGGGCAGCCCATAAGTATCGCGATAAGCGCGCACGAAATGATCGGACGAGGCTTTCGATGCGGAGTAGGGCGAGTGTGGGTCGTAAGCGGTTGTTTCGGTAAAAAGCGTGTCGTCGAAATCGAGTTCGCCGTACACTTCGTCGGTAGAAACGTGGTAGAAAAGATTTGGGATTTGGGATTTGGAATTTGGAATTTGCCATGTGCGGCGAGCGGCTTCCAACAGATTCAATGTTCCCATTATATTGGTTTTGGCAAACGAGAAAGGGTCTTTGATGCTTCTGTCCACGTGACTTTCGGCTGCAAGGTGGATAACGCCATCGATGTTGTATTTTTTGAAAATTTGCTCCATTGCCTCAAAATCGCAGATATCGGCTTTCTCGAAAACGTAGTTTGGAGTATTTTCGATGTCTTTTAGATTGGCAAGATTACCGGCATAGGTAAGCGCATCGAGGTTTACGATTCTGTAATCGGGATATTTGTTTACAAATAGGCGTACAACGTGCGAACCGATAAAACCCGCTCCTCCTGTTATTAAAATATTTCTTTTATTCATCTTTTTCTGTATTTATTGTTAGTTATTTTATGACTTGAACTATGTTTCAGGCCGCTATATTGAAAGATTATAGACCATTTATTATTTTGAGTGATTATGGATTTCTCATTGCGTCCGAAATGACAACCAAAAAAGATGTGTCTTAACGCTTTTGTCATTCCAACGATAGCAGGAATCTTTTCAATAAGATATCAGACGTCAGACTTTAGCTATCAGATGCTTTTACAACTCAGAATTAAATTCCTCTTATCTTTTTCCGACAAAATCACATCTTTCATCGGGATTTTCCAATCGATTTCCAACACAGGGTCGTTCCACAAAATGCCATCTTCATAATCGGGAGCGTAATAGTTGTCGCATTTGTATTGAAAAACGGCTTCGTTGCTCAAAACGGCAAATCCGTGTGCAAATCCGCGAGGAATAAAGAGTTGTCGTTTGTTCGCTCCCGATAATTCTACCGAAACGTGTTTGCCAAACGTGGGCGAGCCTTTGCGAATATCAACCGCAACGTCGAGCACTTTTCCGCTTACCACGCGCACCAGTTTGGCTTGAGCAAACGGAGGTTTCTGAAAATGCAATCCGCGCAGCACGCCGTATATCGATTTGCTTTCGTTGTCTTGCACGAAAACGGTTTTGCACACTTTCTCCTCAAATTCGCGTTGCGAAAACGATTCGAAAAAATAGCCGCGCTCATCGCTAAATACTTCCGGTTCTATAATTACAAGCCCTTCTATTTCTGTTGTTATAATATTCATTTATAGTCAATTAATTTCAGTAAATATTGCCCGTATTCGTTTTTTCTCATCGGTTCTGCTAGTTTTCGAAGTCTTTCATCGTCAATCCATTTGTTACGCCACGCAATTTCTTCCAGACATGATATTTTTAGTCCTTGTCTTTTTTCCAGGACTTCGATAAATGTCGATGCTTCCGATAGAGAACCAAAAGTTCCCGTATCTAACCAAGCAAAACCCCGCCCGAAAAGCTGTACTTTAAGCTGTCCTTCCTTTAAAAACTCCTGATTTACAGTTGTTATCTCCAGTTCTCCTCTTGCTGATGGTTTAATGTTTTTTGCAATTTTCACCACCTTATTCGGATAAAAGTAAAGGCCTACAACCGCATAATTCGATTTTGGTTTCACCGGTTTCTCCTCAATACTGAGAACATTCCCTTCCTGGTCAAACTCGGCTACGCCGTATCTTTCCGG
>MVZJ01000050.1 GCA_002069095.1 Bacteroidetes bacterium ADurb.BinA174
CCCCAGCACAATAAAGAGTAAGTACATGACCACGATAAGCCAATCTACCCGACCTTTTTCTTTTATTTCCTTAGTTCCTCTGTACATTTCTTTCCTGAGTGACAATTGAATCTATATGCTGAATAAGCGCATTTCTTCTATAGATGTAAGGTAAAATTACACGACTTGCCATAATATTTTCCAAAAACTGATCCTGCGGCATAATTTCACCCATCAAATATTTTTGTATCATCAGTCGTGCAATGGGAACTGCATTTGTAGCGCCGTAACCTCCGGTTTCCACAATTACGGCAATGGCTACTTTTGGATCATCTTTAGGTGCAAAACCGATAAACAGTGAATGGTCTTCCCCGTGCGGATTTTCAGATGTACCCGTTTTTCCGCAAACGGTGATGTATGGTTCCATGTTTATTTGCCGGCAAGTTCCATTAGTTACTGCATCTGCCATTCCGGCAACCGTTAATTCAAAATGCTCGCGACTGATATTCGATTCCCTGCGGTTGGTATAAAGCGTGTCTAAGGGAGCGCCTTTCCGGGCTTTCACCACGTGTGGTTTGTAATAATAACCACGATTGGCAATTATGGCGGATAAGTTTGCCAATTGAAGCGGAGTAGTCAATACTTCACCTTGTCCGATGGCAATGGAAATAATATTGTGGGCATTCCACCGGTCGTTCTTGAAAGCATTTGAATAAAACCTGCTGGTAGGAATAAAACCTCCTTTTTCGGAAGGCAAATCCACTCCAGTTTTATAACCGAAACTTAAATCAACCATATGTTTTTTCCAGACCTCTAAAGCATCGATCGTACTGTTGTATTTTGTTCGATTACTTAACATTGCATTCAATCCGTAACAAAAAAACGAATTACAAGATGTGGTAAGGGCATATTGCAACGCCGTGGGCGAAGCGTGACCGTGGCATCCGGGACGGCCGCCCAACGGGGGATAACCGCCGTAACAACTGTAGCGGGTTTCAGGGGTAATTATTCCTTCCTGCAAAAAAACTAGTCCCTGTGCAGGCTTAAACGTCGATCCCGGTGGATACATTCCGGCAATCGATCTATTTAGTAACGGTTTATAGGGATTTTGTTCGAGCTTCAGGTAATTTTGAACGAAATCTTTTCCCGTTAACATCGATGGGTCGTACGATGGCGCAGCTACCATACAAAGAATCTCTCCCGTTTTAGGCTCAATCATAACAATAGAACCGACTTTATTCCGCATCAGATACTCACCGTAGGCTTGTAAATTTATGTCAATACTTAACGTTAAATCGCGTCCCGAAACGGGAGATTTATCAAACTCGCCATCGCGGTATTTTCCCTGAATACGTCCGTGCGCGTCGCGCAAAAGCACCTCTACTCCTTTTTCGCCGCGTAGGTCTTCTTCGTGAGACAATTCTATTCCCGATTTGCCCACATAATCATTACGGGCATAATAAGGGTCGGCATCCATTTTGTTTTTGTCCACTATGCCCACATAACCCAGAATTAATCCCATATTGGGAAAATTGTATTGTCGTTCGGTACGGTTTTGGATATAAATTCCGGGAAATTTGTACAACTTTTCCTGTAACAATCCATATTCTTTCACATCAAGTTGTGATTTAAAAATCTGAGGAGTATATGACGAGTAGCCTGGGTTTTTACGGCGATCGCGCATATCATTATCCAATTGACGAAACTGTTCAATATCAATATTCAGCGTGTGGCAAAAATCAAGCGTGTCGAACTGCTTCATTTCGCGAACAACCATCATTACATCGTATGTAGGCTGGTTGAAAACCACTAATTTACCGTTTCTATCGTAAATTGATCCTCGTGCCGGATACAGTGTTTTTCTGAAAAAAGCGTTACTATCGGCAAAATTACGATATTCGGGGCTAAGAATCTGCAAATTAAATAGTTGACCGATATATACCAGTACCACCACCAATACAATAGATGCAATGATGTATTTTCTTTTTGCGTATGGTTTGTTGGTATTAACCACTTACTTTTTTCTTTCTGATTGATAGTGAATCTAATGCCAAAATCAAAATAATTGTCAATAGCAACGATGAACTAATTCTGATAAGCGTACTGGTGATATTGAAGAGCGTGAAAGCTTCGATAAAAAACAGCAGCGTTTGATGCAACAGCACCATCGTTATGGTATATTTTATAAAAGCAGACGTCGATACATGAATGTTCGGAACCAATTCTTCGTATTCGTTTTTGGGATAAAATAGGTTTAATATTATGGTCCGTAACGTTGCTACAATGGTTGTTGCAGCAGCGTTCATACCAGGTGTATTGAGAAAAATATCGATAACAAGTCCCAACAAAAAACCCGAAATGATTACGTAAAATCGGTTTCTTCCATAAGGCAGTTTAATGAGAAAATAAATGTATAGGATAGGCACGGCCAATCCAAAAACAGCGATACGATTGAATAATAATACCTGCAATAACACCAGTATTACGAACAATATAATTTCTTTGAGTATAGAAATTGCTTTCATTACGGAATCGAGTTTTCTAATTGATTTTGTTCGTCGTAAAACTTGTCATCTATGACGAGAATATCCCTTACAGAATAAAAATCGGTGGCTATTCGTAAGTTTAATGTGTTGAAATTATCATCTTTAGATGGAATCTGCTCGATAACGTACCCGATAACAATATTTCGTGGGAAAATGCGTGAAAAACTCGTCATTACCGTATCGCCGGGTTGAAAAACTTCGTGTTTGGGAAGTTCGCCGATCTGTGCAATATTCAAATTTTTGCCATCCCACGAAATCGATCCTGTGTTGCTGGAGTTTTTCAACTTTCCGCTCAACCTGAATTTCGGATTTATAATGGGAATTATCACCGAAAACTTGGGTGAAACCGTTAATACAACTCCCACTACACCGTTTTGTGAAACAACACCCATATCGGGTCTGACACCGTGTTCGGAACCTTTGTTTACGGTAATGTAATTGTTGGGCCCCGAAAAACTAACATTAGTTACTTCGGCCGGAATAAACGAAAATTGAGAAACCGGAATGGAATCGCTCAAAAAAGCATTCGTTCTCAACGTATCGATTTGCCTATCGGATAAATAATTTTTTAGTGCAAATAATTCAGCTTCGAGTTGCGCATTTCGCTCCAGTAAAAACTTGTTGTTTTTGCGCAAATGAATAAAATTAGTTACTTTATTGGAAGTTTCGTAAAGCCAACCTGTTACATTGTTTGCCGATGTGAGATAAACACTTCTCTGGTACGAATTATAAGAGAATACGAGATAGAAACTGATAACAATCAAGATAATTGCTACCAGCCAAGAACTGTTTCTGATAATAAAGGTGAGAAGATTTCGCATTGGCTTTTAGCTTAGGCTGTTTGTCATTGCTAACAGCTAATAGCTGATTTATCTCATTAAGAATGTAAATTTATCAATATTTCTCAAAGCAATACTGGTTCCTTTGGCAACAACGTGCAACGGATCATCTACCACCTTGAACGGAATGCCTATTTTTTCGGTCAATCGTTTATCTAAGCCGCGAAGCAATGCGCCACCGCCCGTCAGGTAAATTCCGTTACGAACAATATCGGCGTATAATTCCGGCGGAGTTTGTTCTAGTGCACTTAACACGGCCGAATCTACTTTCGAAATGGATTTTTCCAGACAATGCGCTATTTCCTGATACGAAACGGGCACATCCATCGGTAATGACGTCATGCGGTTTGGTCCGTGCACAATGAAATCTTCGGGCGGATCCTGAAGTTCGGTCAATACGGAACCTGCGTTTATCTTAATCTGTTCAGCAGTACGTTCTCCTACTTTCATATTGTGCTGACGTCCCATGTAGTCCATGATGTCTTCGGTGAGGTCGTCTCCGGCAATTTTTATCGATTTATTCGATACAATTCCGCCCAATGAAATTACCGCAATTTCGGTTGTCCCACCACCTATATCCACAATCATGTTCCCTTCGGGGATCTCCACGTCTAATCCGATGCCCAAAGCGGCGGCCATAGGTTCGAAAAGCATATAAACATCACGTCCTCCGGCGTGTTCGGCGGAGTCGCGAACCGCGCGAATTTCAACTTCGGTGCTTCCCGATGGTATACAAATCACCACGCGAAGCGAAGGAGAAAACAAGCCGCCTCTATTTTTCGTGGCCATTTTAATCATACCACGAATCATCTGTTCTGCGGCATTAAAATCGGCGATCACGCCATCTCTCAGCGGCCTTACCGTTTGTATGTTTTCGTGTGTTTTTCCGTGCATCTGACGCGCTTTTTCGCCAAGTGCGATCATTCTGTCGGTTTTGCGATCCAATGCCACTATGGACGGTTCGTCTAAAAGAATTTTACCTGCATTGTTTACAATAATGGAATTGGCGGTTCCAAGGTCCATTGCCAACTCTTGTGTAAATGAAAATAATCCCATATTATTAACTTTTAGCCGTTAGCTGTTAGCTATTGGCTGTTGATGATTTGTTTAATTTTCGCTTTATAAGCTACGAGCAAAAAGCTAATAGCCTCCGGCCAATTTTTAGTGTTTAAAATGTCTGGTTCCGGTTGTTGCCATTGCCAAACCATTTTCGTTGCAGTATGCAATCGATTCGGCGTCTTTAATGGAACCTCCTGGCTGAATAACAGCCGTAATTCCGGCTTTGTGCGCGATTTCCACACAATCGGGAAAGGGGAAAAAAGCATCCGATGCCATTACGGCTCCGTTAAGATCGAAATGAAACATTCCTGCTTTTTCTATTGCCTGATTCAACGCATCCACACGTGATGTTTGCCCGGTTCCGCTGGCAATCAACTGTTTATTTTTCGCCAGCACAATAGCGTTCGATTTTGTATGCTTCACCAAAATATTGGCAAACAACAAGTCTTCCGTTTCTTTTTCGGTTGGCTTCTTTGAGGTTACAATTATTAAGTCATTGCGTTTCTGAACGCTTGTATCTTTATCCTGAACCAATACTCCGTTTAATACAGAACGGATTTGTACGTTGTTTGTTCCTTTTTCGTTTGATTTTCGCTTCAAAATTATTCTATTTTTCTTTTGAAACAAAATATTAAGTGCATCGTTCGAATAATCGGGAGCGATTATCACTTCAAAGAAAATTTCGTTTATGGCTTTGGCGGCTTCTGCATCTACTATGCGGTTTGTTACCACAATCCCACCGAAAGCTGATATCGGATCGGCCGCCAGAGCAACTTCCCAAGCCTCTTTTACCGTCGGGCGGCACGCCATGCCGCAGGCATTGTTGTGCTTGAGAATAGCGAGGGCAGTTTCGTTGAAGTCGGCAATGAGTGATACGGCTGCGTCAATATCGAGAAGGTTGTTGTAGGATATTTCCTTGCCGTGCAACTGTTCGAAAAGTTCGTTGAAATTGCCGAAAAAAACACCTTTCTGATGCGGATTTTCTCCGTATCTCAACGTTTTAGCATTGTTTGCGGAAACACGTAAAACGGAGCTTTCTCCTTTATCGAAATAATTGAAAATGGCTGAATCGTATCCCGATGAAACGGCAAAGGCTTCTTTGGCGAACCGGCGCCGGTCTTCGATATCGGAACTTCCATTTTTTTCTTTCAATAAATTGAGAAGCGGCTTATATTGCTGTTTGGATGCCACAACAATAACATCTTTAAAATTCTTGGCAGCCCCACGAATAAGCGAAATTCCGCCAATATCTATTTTCTCTATTATTTCATTTTCCGATGCGTTTCTGGCAACGGTTTCTTCGAACGGATATAAATCAACAATGATTAAATCGATAGACGGAATATCGTATGACTTGATGATTTTCCGGTCCTGTTCTTCGTCGCGACGATATAAAATGCCACCAAAGATTTTGGAATGCAATGTCTTAACGCGCCCGCCCAAAATAGACGGATAGCCGGTAATCTCTTCAACCGATTCGCATTCATAACCCAGCGACTGAATAAAATCCTGAGTTCCTCCTGTGGATATAAGTTTTACATTTAAATTGTTCAGCAATTTCAATATCTCATCCAAACCATCTTTATGATATACTGAAATCAGCGCTGAATTTATTTTCTTTGACATTAATGATTACTTTTTTAAAAGAATACAAAGGTATAAAATCTATCGTAATTTCGATGAATAAAAAGTGTTAGATTTGGAAAAAATAAAAAAAGAACTTGCAATCATTTGCCGGTTGGGATTAGTTGTTAAACAGCTACTAAATATCTCGACTTTCGCGAGTTCCTTACCCTGCTTGTTGTAAAGGGTTTATATTAATGGATTTTGTTATTTTTTGATTTTCAGATGCACGTTCAAGAATTAGTTCTCCGGGGTCTAAAGTTAAATATTTCGGCTAAAAGCGTGGTTATCTCTATGATTATCCGCTATATATGCTTGCATACGGTTAGTTGCAGGTGGTCCTTTTTATTTCCCGAAACAACTTACTATTTATCTGAAAGAATGGAAAAATTAACAGCAAAATTAGTTTCAGCCTGTTGCTGAATTGTAAATAATAAGCAGTTGAAAAACTGAAGTTTTTGTCTGAAAATTTCAAAGAACTTAAAACATCTAAAATGACTGAAACAGCTTTTTGTGATGAAGTAAAAAAGCCTTTTATTTCTGAAACTATTGTTGTATCTTTGTGTCGCAGCATGTTTTTGGAGTTTTGTTTTATGATTTAAAGTTACTGAATTTCAGCGATTTTACCTAATAAATGTGCTGCTTTTTTATTAATTATCAGCAAGTTGTATTAACTTGCGAAAGTCGATTAAATTATTATTAGGGCTGTAAAGCCCGTTAATTATTATAAAGATAACATTTGTGCTTCGAGCACGGTACGGCAGCTTAGGAAAAGTGGTGATCTTGATTTTTATTACAGTCGTTTGGAAATAGAGAGATTTTCATGTAATTTTGCTCCAAATTCAATATATTATAATGAATACATTATTATCTGTAACTTGGAATGTAGATCCTACCATTTTTGAGATTTTTGGTCGTGAAATCCGTTGGTATGGATTACTTTGGGTCATCGGGCTTATTGTAGCGGTGTATATTGTGCAGCGCATTTACAAACACGAAAAGCTTTCCGATAAATGGTTCGATTCTCTTTTCGTGTACATGATGCTGGGCATTATTTTGGGTGCGCGTTTGGGACATTGTTTGTTCTACGAACCCGGATATTATCTGGCAAATCCTATAAAGATTCTTAAGATTTGGGAGGGCGGATTGGCGAGCCACGGTGGCGTAATCGGCATAATCATTGCCGTTTGGCTTTATTCTAAGAAGGTGACCAAAAAAAGTATGCTGTGGACTTTTGATAGAGTAATGGTACCCACCGGATTTACGGCAGCAATGATTCGCTTTGGCAATTTGATGAACCACGAAATTTTCGGCAGGCCAACTGATTTGCCTTGGGGATTTCGGTTTATCGATAACGTTGGATTATGGATGCGGGGGGCAGAACCTGTTTATACTGAACCATCCCATCCCACACAAATTTACGAAGCGCTGATATATCTTATCGTATTTGGAATCACGATGTATATGTATTGGAAAACAAATGCCAAAGCCCGTCAGGGATTGATTCTTGGTGTGGGAATCGCATTGATTTTTATTGCCCGGTTCTTTATCGAATTTGTTAAAAATGTACAGGTAGATTCCGAAATTGCTATGCGTGAAAATACTGGATTAATTCTCGGACAATGGCTCAGTATCCCGTTTATTCTTTGGGGCATATGGTTGATTTGGCAGGCAATGAAAAGAAAACCCGAACCTGAACCTATAGTACAGAAAACAAACACAGATTACAGTAAAAATGTAAAACCGAAAGCGAAATAAAATCAGTTTTATATTTATGATACCATTATCTATCGATTGGAACTTTGACCCCGAACTGTTCACGATTTTAGGGCGCGAAATTCGTTGGTATGGATTGTTTTGGGTTGCCGGTTTGATAGTTGCTTGGTACATTGTTTATCGAATGTTCAAACACGAAAAATTACCCGATAAGTGGTACGAATCGCTATCGTGGTATATGATCATTGCCATTGTAGTCGGTGCACGGTTAGGACATTGTTTGTTTTACGATCCGGAATATTTTCTTGCTCGTCCGTTAGAGATGATTTTGCCAATATCGAAAAACGAATACGGAAATTATGTTTTTAGTGGATATAGGGGGCTTGCAAGTCATGGTGGTGTTATTGGAATTATCATCGCAGTTTGGCTATATTCGAGAAAAATAACCAAAAAAAGCATGCTTTGGACGTTCGACCGCGTGGTTGTTCCCGCCGGATTTACAGCAGGCATGATTCGATTGGGCAATTTGGCAAACCACGAAATTTACGGAGGAGCAACCGATTTGCCTTGGGGATTTCGTTTTATTGAAAACCTGCCTCAATGGGAAAAGGGCGCACCTGCCATTTATTCGATGCCGTCGCATCCCACGCAGATTTATGAAGCTATCTGCTATTTTATTATCTTTGCGATCACCATGTGGATGTATTGGAAAACCAATGCCCGCGAACGTCAAGGTTTGATTATCGGTGTAGCGATGATTGGTATATTTATAGCGCGTTTCATTATTGAATTTCTGAAAAATGTACAAGAGCCGTTCGAAGTTAGTATGCGCGATAATTATGGATTAGTAATGGGTCAATTATTAAGTATTCCATTCATTATCTGGGGAATATGGCTGATATGGCAGGCAATAAAAAGAAAACCCGAACCTGTTGCACAAAAAACAAACATTGATGATAATCAAAATGTTAAACCGAAGAAATAGGGTGTAGAGCGTTGAGCAAGAAGCAAAAAGCAAAGAACTTTGGTTAATTATTCACTAACCATCAAACTGACAACTTCAAACTAATAATTGACAACTATAATGTACAAACCATTTAAAATTAAAGAGAACATATTTTATGTAGGTCTAAACGACCGGACAAAACACCTTTTCGAAAATCTTTGGCCGTTGCCAAAAGGAGTATCGTATAACTCATACATCATTAACGACGAAAAAATTGCATTAATTGATACTGTTGATATCTGTTATTCGGATGTGTTTTTCAATAAAATATATTCTGTATTGGGAAATAAGCCAATCAATTATCTTATTGTAAATCACATGGAACCAGATCATTCGGGTTCCATTGAATTGCTTAAAACTCGTTATCCGGACATGAAAATTGTCGGAAACAACCGCACTGCAGATATGCTGAAAGGTTTTTACGGAATTACCGACAACATACTTATTATTAAGGATAAGGAAGAACTTAACCTTGGAAAAAATACGTTGCAATTTTACCTGACTCCCATGGTTCACTGGCCTGAAACGATGATGACTTACGTGAAAGAGTCGAAAACATTGTTCTCTGGCGATGCTTTCGGTACCTTCGGTACGTTGGACGGAGGCGTGACAGACACACAACTGAATCCGGATTGGTATTGGGACGAAATGATTCGATATTATTCCAATATCGTAGGAAAATACGGTTCGCCCGTGCAGGCAGCATTAAAAAAACTGAGCGGAGTAGAAATTGAAACAATTTGCTCTACGCACGGTCCTGTTTGGACACAACCCGATATTATCGCGCAAGTAATATCGCTCTACGATAAATTAAGTAAGTACGAATCTGAAAACGGATTGGTAATTGCCTACGGCAGCATGTACGGCAACACAGAACAATTAGCAGAAATAATTGCTGCAGCCGCAGCCGATAACGGAGTTAAAAATATTATCATGCACAACGTTTCCAAAAGCCACGAATCGGAAATATTGAGGGATATTTTTAAGTATCGCGGTTTGATAATCGGCTCACCCACTTACAACAACAAACCTTATCCCGGTGTTGAAAGTTTGTTGTTGGCTTTACAAAACAGAAGCGTTAAAAACCGTTTTTTCGGTTATTTTAGCGGACATACCTGGGCAGATGGAGCCAAAAGAGATCTGAAAGCCTTTGCCGAAAGCATGGAATTTGAAACGGTGTGTGAATCGGTTGAAATGAAACAATCGTTGAATTCAAATGTAACGGAAAACGCTTATGCTTTAGGTAAAGCAATGGCTGAGAAACTCAATTCAGAAATTGATGTTGTGCCACAAAAGGCCGATTGCCATTGACGATTTACAACATACACTCTTCCCCCGGCTCTCTCCGCAAGGGAGGAGGCAAATTTTGATGTGCGGGGCAGCAGTTGTTATTAAGTACCTCGCAACTCGCACTTTTATAACTCATAACTGATAATTAAAATATTATGCGACTAATTATTCAACCCGACGCCAATCAGATGGCACAATGGGCAGCGAATTACATCGCTGCAAAGATCAACAAGGCAAATCCAACTGTTGAAAATCCTTTCGTACTGGGATTACCTACCGGTTCTTCACCACTTTTGACGTATAAAGCGCTGATTAAACTGTACGAATCAGGTGTGATATCGTTCAAAAACGTGGTAACCTTTAATATGGACGAGTACATTGGTCTGTCAAAAGACCATCCGCAAAGCTACCACACATTTATGTGGGAAAATTTCTTCAATCATATCGACATTAAAAAGGAAAATGCGCACATTCTCAACGGAATGGCCGAAGATCCGGAAGCCGAATGTGCCGCCTACGAAAAAGCCATCGTTGATGCAGGTGGAGTTGATTTGTTTCTCGGAGGCATCGGTCCCGATGGACATATCGCGTTTAATGAGCCGGGGTCGTCGCTCAGCTCACGAACGCGCATAAAAACGCTCACTACCGATACGGTTATTGCCAATTCCCGTTTTTTCGACAACGATGTGAACAAAGTTCCCAAAACGGCTCTTACCGTGGGAGTGGGAACGGTTCTCGATGCAAAAGAAGTGCTTATTCTGGTAAACGGCCATCACAAAGCGCGAGCGCTTTATCATGCTGTTGAAGGCCCCATCAATCAAATGTGGACGATTAGTGCATTGCAATTGCATCAGAAGGGGATTATCGTGTGTGATTACGATGCTTGCGCCGAATTGAGAGTAGGTACTTACAAGTATTTCTTAGATATCGAACACGATAATTTAGATCCGGATTCATTGCTGTAATTATGAAACAAAAAATAAAATCGGCTGTTTTTTTCGTAGTTGTTGCTTTGCTTTTCAGCACAACCGTTACAGCACAACAAAACAAAGATCTCACTCTATATCAAGGCGGAGAAGCGTACGAAGTGAAATCTTTCACGCAAACCTTCAAAAGTGATTCGCCGAAAAACGTTGTTCTTTTCATCGGAGATGGGATGGGAGTTGCACATTTTTATGCAGGATTGACTGCTAACCGAGGAGATTTGTTTATCCAAAATTGCAAGTATATCGGATTTTCAAAAACATATTCATCTAACCGGTATGTAACCGATTCAGCGGCAGGAGCTACGGCAATTTCCACGGGAACAAAGACTTATAATGGAGCGATTGGTGTTGGACCCGATAAAAATCCGATAAAAACAATTCTGGAAGAAGCGTCAGAAAAAGGTTTAGCTACAGGATTAGTGTCCACTTCATCCATCACTCATGCTACTCCCGCTTCGTTTATCGCGCATCAGGCGAGTAGAAGTCAAGAGGAAGACATTGCTGCCGATTTTCTCAAAACCGATATTGATGTGTTCATCGGTGGAGGATATGATTTCTTTACCAAACGGGAAGACGGACGTAATTTAGTGAATGAACTGATGCGCAAAGGTTACACGATTGAAAGAGAATTAAGCAAAATCGAAAATTACAAAGGAAAGAAATTGGCTGGTTTAACTGCGCCAAAAGGAAATCCGCGAATGTCGGAACGCGGAAACATGTTGCCAATTTCAACGCATACTGCCATCAAGATTTTACAGCAGAATGAGAAAGGATTTTTCCTGATGGTGGAAGGTTCTTTTATCGATTCGGGAGGCCATGGCAATAATACCGTACAAGTTGTGGAGGAAATGTTGGATTTTGATCAAGCTGTAGGTAAAGCTCTTGAATTTGCTGCCGAAAACGGCGAAACGTTGGTAATTATTACTGCCGACCACGAAACCGGCGGAATGACAATTAACGACGGCTCTTTCGAAACCGGAATGGTTAAAGGAGCCTATACGAGCACAGGCCACACAGGTGTAATGGTTCCCATTTTCGCTTATGGTCCTGGAGCATCGGAGTTTATCGGAATTATGGAGAATACCGATATTCACGCAAAAATTAAAAAACTTTTGTTGAAGAAATAAAGACATGTAAATTATCGACTATAGTTAGGGATGCAATTTTTTTGTGTCCCTTTTTTGTAAGTTAAATATAGAATAAACGAATGGAGTTTACCCACAATGTTGCGAGCAAACTCCATATTGTAATAGCCGTTGAGTTTTTTGATATTATTTACTCAATTACTTCGGCGTCTGTAATTTCTTCTACTTTTTTCTTTTTTAGCAGTTTTCGATAAACCATGCGCAGAATTACCACGATAAAAACCACCAACAATATTGCTACCAATATCGGTGTAATCAGCGACATAATAGAAAATCCCGTTGCCGCTACACCTTCGGAGGTGGAAACCACCGGATTACCTGCACCGGCCGTGAACTTACTCGACATCAGGCGCGTGAGCGCGCTTCCGCTTTGTATGGTTGCTGCTGCACCGCCGCCAACCACAAACCCCATAATCCATTTCATCCATTCGCTTTCAACCGGAATTACCGATGTCATCAAAAGCGTACCCGCGCCAACCGATAGCGGCGTGGCAATGGTGTCCAACAAGTTGTCTACAAACGGGATGTAATAAGCCAGAACTTCCACTACGGCAGCAACACCGAAGCTTATCAAGGCAGGGATTGAACCCATCCACGCAAAACTTTCTCCAAGTGGAAGAATCCCGAAATGCGCTGCCAATCCGGCAACCAAAAGCGGTATGAAAACCCGAAATCCGGTGCTGGCGCTCAATCCGATGCCGAGTGCTACGGCACTGATAGTTTCAACGTTTAATTCCATAGTTAATGTAGGTTTTATAAAAGGTTGTCTTTGTATTTAAAACGATTTTTTT
>MVZJ01000051.1 GCA_002069095.1 Bacteroidetes bacterium ADurb.BinA174
TATTGTGATTTCAATAATTATGAATAAATTTGCAACAAAGAAAGATAGAAATTACACACTTTTCGGGACACTACCAATTTGTCTAATAAAATTAAAAAAATAACATTTCTAATGTGCACAAAAAAACATCGCCCCAATTGGAGCGATGTTTAAATATGTTTATTAAACTGACCCTTTTAAAATTTATATCCTATGGAAAGAGCTGCGCTCATATTTTTCCAATCAAGATTTTTATTCAATTTTACCAATCCCATGTCCCAGCCGATATCAACAAGAAACTGACCAAATTCCGCACCAACCCCCAAACCTACACCGGCATCGAAACGTTGAATAGCAGAATAACTGTTTCCTAAAAAGTTGTACTCCTTAAATACGTCAACACTGATATCTTTATATTTAGCTTTACCTGATACACCATAAGCAACGTAAGGACCAGCGTGTAGTACTACACGGGTTCCAGGGGTTACACTAACTTTATAAGCAAAATGAATGGGCATCTGTAAGTACATCAAATCAATACTTGCTTTATTCGTAGCTTTAAAATTGGCACCCTTAGTTGTAAAAAACAAACCAGTTTGAATGGCCATTTCCGGAGCAAAGTTAAAATCAGCAGCAAGACCTGCATTAAAACCTATTTTAGCTTCATACAAATCTGATGCATCCTTTCCCATAATATTCGAATAATTTACACCACCTTTAATACCAAGGTTCATCTGTGCGCTTGCTACAGTAACTATCGCCAACATCGCAACTACTGCTACTAATCTTAATTTCTTCATAATTCAATTTTTTAATTAATAAATAGTTTGTTCAATAAATAATGTTTTTTTAATTCTCTATACTAAACAATCGTTTTCTTTCTTTTGTTCGTTTTTACTCAACGGATGTTTTACAAAGAATACACATCAAATGTACTGCAGATAAAGATAATCACAAAATATTACTGAAAATAGTGTGGATATTTTCAACAGATTTTTAACATAATTTCCGTCAATAAATATCATTTTTATATTTGTTAGGAAAGAAATTAGTGAAATTCAAATGTATTTCAACTGATATTGCTTATCCCAAATTAATAATTCCTTCGCCAAATTCTGCAATTGTTCGGAAGTTACACCATCAATTTTAGTAAAAATATCTTCCAATGGAAAGTATTGATTGAAGTGGAGATAACTTTTGGCCATTCTCAACGCGATGCTTTCGTTGTTTTCGGAAGCGATACCCAATTGTCCTTTATACTGCCTTTTAGCAGTAGCCAATTGACTTGGAGACAGCGGAAATTCCGTAAGTTTTTGAAACTCTTTGTCGATAAGCTTTAAACAACGCTCCACGTGTTTTTTATCGCAAGCAAAATAAATGGAAAATAAACCCGTGTCGGTGTATAAAGCAAGATTCGATTCCACATTGTAGACCAAGCCGTGTTTTTCGCGAAGCGAATTGTTTAACCTGCTGTTGATAGCTCCACCGCCTAAGATGTGATTCAACAGATAAAGAACGTACCTGTCCGGATGAAACATATCGGAAGTGTGTGTTCCAAGTATAAGGTGCGTTTGAGCAGTGTCTTTTTCAAGTTGATGTTTCCGCGGTTTTCCCATAAAAGGGAGTTCGCGTTTTTTGGATGTTGAGTGTTGTATATTGGGGCGACTAAAATATTGCTCACTTAATCGCACTATCTTTGAAAAAGGCGTTTTTCCGAACGAAAATAAAACCATGTTTGAAGGTGAATACTGCCTGTTTACGAAATTTTCAACCTTCTTTTTATCGAAAGTAAGTAATGATTCCGTGGTTCCTAATATATAATGTCCTATTTCGTGATTAGGGAACAGAAGATTCTCGAAATCATCAAATATCAATTCCGACGGCGAGTCGATATAACTGTTTATCTCATCTAAAATAACGTCTCTTTCTTTCTGAATCTGATGTTCGGGAAAATTAGAATGAAAAACGATATCGCTCAACAACTCTATCGCTCTCTCGAAATATTCGGACAAAAACGTGGCATAAATAAACGTTTCTTCTTTTGTAGTGTAGGCGTTGAGTTCGCCGCCTACGTTTTCCATACGGTTGATGACGTGATGCGCTTTTCGTTTTTGGGTGCCCTTAAACAACAAATGCTCTACGAAATGAGCCATTCCGTGCTCGTCGGGGAATTCATCACGAGAACCAGTGTCGATTACAATTCCGCAATACGATATTTCCGATGGAAAAGGTTGATGAATGATGCGTAAACCATTAGGTAATTGGTGTGTGGATACACTCGGACGAGCATACCTGCCGTTATCGTTTGTTTTCATTTTTGCATATAAATTTCCCGTTGTGCGAGAGATAATTTCTCTATGGCGTATCGCAGCATCGTTCGTGGCATTTTTCGATAATGTTTGTCTAAAAAACCGGTTAATGTTTTTTCATCACGTTTGCCTACTTCACGCAACATCCAGCCGCAGGCTTTGTGCATGAGATCGTGACGATGCGTGAGGAATTTTTCGGAAAGTTTTAAAATATCGGAGAAATCATTTTTTCGGATAAAAGCCATGGTAGAAACAACCGATATTCGTTGCTCCCAAAGATTTTCACTTTCCGCCAACCAATATAAAACCGACCTATCCTTATCCAACAACCATTCACCGACAATAGTATAAGCCGAAACATCCACTAAATCCCAATTGTTGATTCCGTGTGTGTTGGCAAGATAAAAATCGAAAATCTCTTTACGCTTCGCGTTATCGGCTCTTTTAAACTGCTCTACAAGAATAATCAGGGCACACAACCTGCATTCGTGATATTCGTCGTTCAACAACTTCCTGAGTTCTTCAAACGAAAGGTTTTTGTTGGCTTTCGCTACGTTTCGCGATTCGGGGACAGTGCAGCCAATAAACTGGTCGCCTTCGCCATACTGTCCTTTTCCGGTTTTGAAAAAATATTTGGCATGTTCTGCTTTTTCGGGATTTCCGAATGCATGCAGTTGTTGTTTTACGATTGATGCAGTCATTTTTATGTTGGATGTTGGGTGATGGATGATGAATGTCTAACCACTGTAACATTTTCTTGTTTCCTGAACTTTTGTCATAATTTTCCTGTTTTTGGTGTAAACCTATTTCAGGACATGATATGAATATTGGGCTGCTGTGGATATTTCCATCATTCCGCTTTCCGCACCCAGCATCCGTCACACGGCACTTCAAATCAATTTACCCTCGAAACCTCGTATTTTCCTTCATAAAACCCAATAATATTATGCACCATCTCTTCAGCCATTCTATGTCGGTCTTCGATGGTTTTGGTTCCCGCGTGAGGTGTAAGCACTACATTGTTCAACACCAATAATTCGGGAGATATTTTGGGTTCATTTTCGTACACATCTAATCCGGCGGCCCATATTTTTTCCTCTTTCAGCGCTTTTGCCAACGCTTTTTCGTCCACCATGTTTCCGCGGGCAGTATTGATAAATACAGCCGTAGGCTTCATTTTCGAAAATTCGTTTTCTCCGATTAGATGAAGAGTTTCGGGAGTGGAAGGAGCATTGAGTGAAATGTAATCGGCAGTTCGCAACAAGTCGTTGAAAGAAACGTATTTTGCATTGTAACGTTCTTCGATGTCCTGACTCAATCGGTTTCGATTATTGTAAATAATGTTCATCCCCGATGCTACAGCACGCCGTGCCAATGACTGCCCGATTCTTCCCATTCCGATTATTCCCAACGTTTTTCCAAAAACGGGTAATCCCACATCGCCATACACACCCCAATCAATTGCGCGATGTTCACGCAATTTTCTGTCGTAATATCCGATACGCCGTCCGGCGGCGAGTAGTAAAGCAAAAGCCAATTCTGCCGTTGGCTCGCAGGTAGTTTTGGGAATATTGGTAACAACGATTCCTTTTTGGGTGGCATAATCCACATCAATATTATTGTAACCCACTCCGTAATTTGAAATTATTTCCAACTTCACACCTTTATCAATAATCTCCTTATCGGTGTAAAAACTGAAATTGGGTATTAGCACCTCGTAATCGGAAATCATTTCCAGCACTTGCTCGCGTTTTAAATCCTCATCTTGAGGCATAAAAACTTCAAATTTCTCAAAAAGTTCGGCAAGAGGCTCCCTATAGAGAGCGTTTGTAATAAGAATTTTCTTCATGACCGGATTATTTCTTCATTAAACGAGTTATATGCAAAATTGTTTAAAATTTGACATCCTAAAAAATCATCTTAAAAGAAAAAAGAGCAAGTATTGCACTCACTCTTTTTTCGCTCTTCAGGCTGGACTTGAACCAGCGACCCTCTGATTAACAGTCAGATGCTCTAACCGACTGAGCTACTGAAGAATTTAACTATTGTTTTAAGAAAAGTGATGCAAAAGTACTACAAATTTTCAAATATTGCAATAGCTTTGAGATAAAATTACGCAATATGTTTTCAATACACGTTTTTATATAAAAAACACCTTTTGTTAAAAAAGTTTTTATTAACTTTGAAACCAAATAACGAATATTAAAAACGTTTTTTATGATTTTCAGATTTGTAATAATATCAGATGAAGTGGAAAACTTCAAAAGAGAAATAAAAATAGATGCCGACAATACTTTTTTGGATTTATTTCATGCTATTATCGATTGCACCGGCTTCAACGAAAACGAGATGGCCTCCTTCTTTATCTGCGACGATAACTGGCGCAAAAAACAGGAAATCACGCTGGTGGAAATGGATACCTATTCCGATGAAGACCCTTACACTATGGAAGAATGCGTGCTGAACGACTATCTGGAAGATGAAAAACAAAAACTGCTTTTCGTGTTCGACTACCTTACCGAAAGGGTTCTGTTTATTGAATTATCTGAAATTATTACCGGAAAAAACCTGAAAAAACCGCAATGCACCCTTTCAATAGGCGAAGCGCCAAAGCAATCTCTTAATCTGGATGAAGTTGCTGATGTTACCGCAATATTAGATGTGGATGAATCTTTTTTCGGAGATGAAAGTTTCGACCTCGATGAACTCGACAGAGAAGGATTTGAAGGCTTGGACAATATTGAAATATCGGCAGAAGAAAGCGATTTGTATTGATTTACGATTTGGAATTCAATGTCGTTTAGTTATATTTTGATTATATTCAACCACATAGACACATAGAAATAAAAAAAGACGAAGATACCGATTTTATTTATGCCTATAACTTGAAAGAGAAGTATTGGAAAATAATTTTTTTCACAGAAGCCCTATAACTCGCAACCCGTAACCCGCAACTGCCAATCCACAATCCAATGAACACCCTACTCGTGCTTTTGGGACCAACCGGCGTGGGCAAAACAGAGTTGAGCCTTCAAGTAGCCGAACGGCTAAAATGCCCCATTTTATCGTCAGATTCCCGACAAATTTACAAACAAATGACCATCGCCACGGCAGCGCCCACCGATGAACAGTTAAAACGAGTTCCTCACTACTTCGTAGGGATACTCGAACCGGAAGACTATTACAGCGCCAGCCAGTTTGAAGACGATGCCGTTTCGCTTATCGAAAACCTATTGAAAACGCATCCGGTCGTGATAACGACGGGCGGTTCCATGATGTATATTGATGCCGTTTGTAAGGGAATTGACGAGATTCCGACCATTGATAAAAAACTGCGAAAGGAGGTTTACGAACTTTATAAAAAAGAAGGATTGGATGCCATTCGCGCCCGATTGAAAATATTAGATCCGGTTTTTTACAACGAAGTTGATTTAAAAAATCCCAAACGGGTAATTCATGCGCTGGAAGTTTGTCTTATGGCCGGAAGGCCATACTCATCATTGCGAACAAATTCCAAAAAAGAAAGGAGTTTTAATATTGTAAAGGTCGGATTTGCTCGGAATCGGGAAGAACTTTACAACCGGATTAATCAACGTGTGGATAAAATGATTGAAGACGGATTAATTGAAGAAGCCTGGAAACTTTACCCGAAACGGCGCCTGAATTCACTAAACACTGTAGGTTACAAAGAACTTTTTGAATATTTCGATGGAAATTGCTCTCTCGATTTTGCTATCGACAAAATAAAACAACACTCCCGAAACTACGCCCGAAAACAACTGACGTGGTTTAATAAAGACAAGGAAATAAATTGGATAAACCTTTCGGATAATAAAACCGGTGTAGTAGAAAAGATTGTAAGCCTGATTAACCCGCATTATTCATCGCAATAAAAGATAAAAATCGTTCTTAATCGATTATCTGTTGTTTGCCCATGAGTAAAATCTTTACAAACTTCCTTGTATCATTTCAATTATAAAATATTTATCAAAGTATCTTATTCTTCGGCACGGTAGCCACGAATTCTTTCAGGTAAAAGGGTTCGAAATACGCCGAATCGACAAAATCTCCGCCCGAGAACGCATTTTCGGCTAAAGCAACCATTGCACTTGCTTGCGGTTTCACACCCGAAACAAAAAAAGCGTTCGGATGAGTGATAGTTTTTTTGCATTTTTCGGCTCCGTTACCGAAAAATATAATTTTTTGTTTTTCCAGCAAACCGGCATAACTTCCTTCATTCACAATATCTGCCGACGTGGCGCGAATGACATTTAGATTCGTATCGAAAATAGTAGTGTAAACTTCCATTCTTCGCGCATCGATCATCGGGCACAGTAAACTCCCGAACTCCACTTTATCTTTCATCATCCAAGCCATAATTTTGTGGGTAGGAATGGCAATAAGCGGAATATCCAAACCGTAACTCAAGCCTTTGGCTTCTGATACGCCTATGCGTAATCCTGTGTAAGAACCCGGACCGCTGCTTACGGACACCGCATCAATTTTCATCCGGTTATCGCGAATAAACTGCATAATTTCTTCCACAAAAACTCCCAACGACATGGCGTGAGATTGACCTTTCCGATTTTCTTTGTTCAATAGAACTTTTCCATCGGACGATAAAGCACATGAGCAGGCTTCTGTAGCGGTTTCTATATGTATGATCGAGGGCATAGGGTTGTGAGTTATGAGTTGGGACTGTTACACAGAGGGCTTCACTGCCTACTGTCAACTGTTTCATAAAAAAGACTGCACATGAAAACGCGCAGTCTCTTAGTATTTAACCTATCGGGAAATATCAATATCTCCTTTCACGATTTCCGTAACTGCCTCTGTTTCCACCGCCTCTGTTGCTGTTGCGTGGACGATCTCCTTCGGCACGGGGACGAGCTTCCGATACAGACAGTGTGCGACCGTCATATTCAGCTCCGTTTAATTCTTCAATAGCACGCCGACCGTCTTCGTCAGCCATTTCAACAAAACCGTAACCTTTCGATCTGCGTGTTTCTCTGTCAGTAATAATTTTAGCTGAGGTAACTTCTCCGTATTCCTCAAACAGTTCTTTTAAATCGGCATCGTTAATTTGATAACTTAAGCCTGCAACAAAAATGTTCATGAAAAAAATAAAAATAAAATAAATAAAAATTTAATTTTGTGCAGAAGATAATGTATAAAAGATAAGGTTAAAGAATTTTTTGCCCCTATAAAAGAAGAAATAAACTAAATAACTGTTTCTGCTATAAAAACTTTTGCAGGGCAAAGGTAGGAATAAATTTGTTGTAACAAAACAAATTACGAAAAAATCAATAAAAAAAATTGCCTTCGGCGAATGAGTTATCACCGAAGGCATTATTTTATAATTTCACTCCGTTTCTTTCCAACAATGCATCGATAGTGGGTTCATGCCCGCGGAAACGTTTGTAAAGCGTCATCGGTTCCTCGGTGTTGCCTCTTTCCAGAATGTTTACACGGAAAGATTGAGCTGTTTTTTTGTCGAAAATACCGTTTTCTTTAAAAGCAGCAAAAGCATCAGCATCAAGAACTTCGGCCCATTTGTAACTGTAATATCCGGCTGCATAACCACCCGAAAAGATGTGCCCAAAAGCTGTTGACATGCTTGTTTCGGGAACAACGGGAAGCAATTTCACCGGAAGCATGGCTTTTTGTTCAAATTCGCGAACATCGCCGGTAAACGGCTGATTGAGCGTGTGCCAGGCCATGTCTAAGTATCCGAAAGAAAGTTGACGAAGCGTTAAGTAACCGGTATTGTAATTGGCTGCGTTGATAATTTTCTGTACCAGTTCGGCAGGCATTTTCTCGCCGGTTTGGTAATGAAAAGCGAATTTATCGAGATAATCTTTTTCAACTAACCAGTTTTCCATTATTTGCGACGGAAGTTCCACGAAATCGCGATAAACACTGGTTCCCGAAAGGGTTTCGTACGTGGATTTTGCCATCATTCCGTGCAAGGCGTGCCCGAATTCGTGGAGGAAAGTCTCCACTTCGTCGAAAGTGAGCAAAGCCGGTTTTGTTTCGGTCGGACGGGTAAAATTCATCACGATGGTAACGTGCGGTCGGTTATCTACACCGTTTTTTACAAATTGCGACCTAAACGACGACATCCACGCACCCGAACGTTTTCCTTCTCTCGGATGAAAATCAGTAAACAAAATGGCAAGAAAATCGCCGTTGGCATCCAGCACGTCAAACGCTTCCACTTCGGGATGATAAACCGGAGTAGTTGGATTTTTCACGAAAGTGAGTCCGAAAAGGTCGGTAGCCAAACCGAAAACGCCTTTTTTTACGTTTTCGAGTTCAAAGTATGGGCGAGTCATTTCGTCGTTCAAATCAAAACGTTCATCTTTCAATTTATCGGAATAGAAACTCCAATCCCACGGCTGAATTTCCATCGGTTTCCCTTCCATTTTTGCAGCATATTCTGCCACATCTTTCACTTCCTGACGGGCAGTTTCGCCATAAGCCTTTGCAAGCTGGTTGAGCAGGTTGTAAACCCCTTCTTCATTCTTAGCCATCCGATTTTTCAGCGCATATTCGGCATAATTTTTATAGCCCAGCAAGTTAGCGATCTGTAAGCGAAGATTTACTATTTTTTCAATGTTTTCCTTATTGTCAAACTCACCGCCCATAACGCTTTTGGTGTTGTATGCCATATAAAGCTTTTCGCGCAAATCGCGACGGGTGGAATACTTCATAAAACCGATGTAACTGGGAGCCGAAAGATCGAACATCCAGCCTTCTTTTCCTTTCGATTTTGCTTTGGCAACTGCCGCATCCAGCACGCTTTCGGGTAATCCTGCCAAATCGGCTTTATCGGTGAGCAACATTTCAAACTTGTTGGTTTCCTTCAGGTTGTTTTGTCCGAAATCGAGGGTTACTTTGCTAAGCTCCATCGATAATTTGCGGTATATTTCCTTATCTTCTGCCGAAAGCGTTGCCCCACTGTTCTCAAACTGTTCGTAGTATTTTTCCACCAAACGGATTTGTTCGGGAAGCAAACCCGAAGTAAGACGATTGTCGTAAACCGCTTTCACACGAGAAAACAATTTTTCGTTCAAGTTGATGTTGTTGGAGTGTTCCGACAATTTCGGGCTTAAGCGTTGAGAGATCATCATCATCTCATCGTTGCTCTCAGCGCTCAACAGATTGAAAAAGACGCCGCTTACGCGGTTCAACATTTCGCCCGAATATTCCATCGCAGCAATGGTATTCGCGAAAGTAGGTGCAAACGGATTAGCAGCAATGGTTTCAATTTCAACTTTATGCTGTCGGATGGCTTCGTCGAACGCCGGCTCGTAATGTTCAATCTTAATTTTATCGAACGGAGGTGTGCCATACTGCGTTTCGTACGGTTTAAAAAAAGGATTTTCGTCCGCCAGTGTAGCGGTGGTAATTGTCGTCATAAGTAAGAATACTGATAATAATCGTTTCATAACTACTGATTATCTATTTAAAAAATTAATGTGCAAAGATAAAGATTATGATTTTCTAACTCTTCTCTTCCTTCGCCTTGTATGCCATGGCATAAAACCGGATTTGCCTAATAACGGAAAGCAACCCGTTTGAACGTGTAGGCGAAAGATGTTCGGTAAGGCCTATCTCTTTCATAAAACGTAAATCTGTGGTAAGGATTTCATCGGGAGTGCGTTCGTTGAAAACACGTAATACCAACGCCAGCAATCCTTTCACAATTACGGCATCACTCTCTGCTTGAAGGTACAATTTACCATCAATATAATCGGCTTGCAGCCAAACCCGACTCTGACAACCTTGAATAATATTCTCCGGTGTTTTATACTTTTCGTCAAGCAGAGCAAGTTGATTTCCTTGCTCTATAATGTATGCGTATTTGTCCATCCAGTCATCGTAGATGCTGAATTCGTCGATAATTTCTTGTTGAATTTCGTTAATTGTCATTTTACGCTTTACGTTTAACGTTTAATGTTTGGGGTTTTGAGATTAGGGTTTCTTGAATTTATTTCCTTTAATGTCAGATTTCTTCAGATACGCCATTAAAGCTTTAATTCCGGCAGATAGTTTTTCTATTAGTTCAAATGTTTCTTGTAAATCATTTTCTGTAACATATTCAAAATCAAAAGCATGATATAACTGTGATTTAGTTTCATTGCAAGAACCAACCGCAAAAAAGAGGAAGTTCATAAACTCTTTATTTCCCTCTCTTCCAAAACCTTCGGCAATATTATCCATAATGGACCAGATGAACCTGATATTTGATTTCTCAATGTAAAATCCTTAGCAAACGACTCATCTTTTAACAACAGATATCTTATCTGCTTACAAAGAATTCGAGCGTCTTTCCAAATTTCCAAATCTTCGAAATGTTTAATTGTTGCCATATTTAATATTTTCACAGAATTTTCAAATGTATCCAAATTTACCCAACGTCAAACGTCAAACCCCAAACATCAGAACTACTTCTCCCTGTAAATCATCTCCAACACCGTTTGTCCAACAGCGTTAATCGTTTCCTTGCTAATGTTCCGCATGTCATCGTTGTGAGTGTGCCAGTGCGGAGCAAAACCGTTATACGTATCTTTTAAGTTAATAATGTTCGCACAGGGAATACCTCTATTTTCAATAATCGGAACGTGATCGTCGGTGATATAACTGCCGTTTCGTTGTACAAAAAAACGCCCATACCCTAAATTGGAAGCGATATTCCATATTTTTGAAACAACATTAGAAGCATGCTGCATCGAATATCCTTCGTACAGGAATGTAGCGTTTGCCGCACCCACCATATCGAGCAAAATTCCATACGATGCTTTGTAACCGACTGTATGCGGATTTTCCGACCAGTATCGCGAACCAACACACCACCATTCACCTGAAACGTAATTTTTATCGAATGTTGCTTGTCCCCAATCTTCCAGATCGAAAAAGATGATATCTATTCCTACATCTGTAGGGCGTTTCTGCAATTGGCGGGCAATTTCCAACAGAACTCCTACCCCACTTGCTCCATCATCGGCGCCTGAAATGGGTTTATTTTGTTTTTCGGGATCGGTTTCTTCATCGGCAAACGGGCGACTGTCCCAATGGGCAAACAATAATATACGTTTCTCTTTCTCAAGTTGATAACTCCCAATAATATTGCGGATTTCGATATTCTGTCCATTATAATGCATTACGTTAGCCTTTTGTTCAAAAACATCGGTACCAAATCCGGCCAGTTTTGCCGAAAGATAATCGCCGCAGGCTTTATGTGCGGTCGTTCCCGGAACTCGCGGCCCGAAACTGACTTGTTTTCCAATAAAACTGTATGCACTATCAGCATTAAAATCGGGAGAAATTTTTGTGTAAGCTGGCGCTACAATATCTTTGTTCGCACTTTTTTGAGATTGACAAGAACTACAAAAAACAAAGCCGGTTACCGCAAACAACACTGAAAGAAAAAACAATGTTATTTTTGACATTTTGTTTTTATTTTTATACCAGAAATAAGGCTTTTTGCTCCTTACATCAGACATCTGTATCCTGCCATCCATCATTCACTTATTCTTCTGATACGTAAAATTAGAAATACCTATATTTTTATACGTTTCTTTCAACGCTTCTTCGTCATCCGAAATAACCAACAATTTGTCTCCGTCGTGAAGTGCAGTTTGTCCGGTGGGAACAAAAAACTTTTCACCACGTTTCACCATAACTGCCAGTGTCTTATCGGGTAACGGCATTTCCATCAGATTTTTACCGTGTTTCAATGTTTCTTCGGTAATAATAATCTCAGTCATTGCAGATTTTATTTCTTCGGAAAACTCGACATCGAAAACTTTTAAACTTTTGTATTTACTGGGTTTCTCGGCCAAACCGAGCCATTTAGCCACAATGGGAAGTGAAGTGCCCTGATATAGCAGGGAAACAATAGTTATCACAAAAACGATATTAAAAACGGTTCTTGAACCCGGTACATTAGCTGCCAGCGGCAAAATGGCAAAAATAATAGGTACGGCGCCGCGCAACCCAACCCACGAAATATAAGCTTTATCGCGAAATGAAATTCTTTTGAACGGAATCAGGCAAAGATAAACCGTAAGAGGACGGGCAATAAAAATCATGAAAAGAGCAATAATTACTCCCGGAATCAATACGGGCACTAACTCGCTGGGATTTACCAGTAATCCCAGCGTTAGGAACAGGAGAATCTGGCTCATCCAGGCAAATCCATCCATAAAATTCATTGATGTGCGCTTATGTGCAAACCTGGAATTCCCGATAACCAAACCGGCAATGTAAACCGCCAAATATCCGTTGCCTTTCAGATAACTCAGGTCCCCTGAGTTATCGGCCTTATGAGAATCTCGCCGACATCGACCGCATCCGGCTGGTCCATCGCGTAGGCGACGGCGTTGGCG